>CAYGOG010000121.1:0-3480 GCA_964351415.1 uncultured bacterium
CTCTACTAATGTTCCTAATGGAGTCCCCAGAGCCGCGCGGCGCAAGGCGTGTTCGGAGAAGCAGTTGAACACGCGGATCGGGAGCTTATACTCTCGGCAGAGGGCGATCGCGGTGGGGTCCATTACATTGAGTTGTTGTGTGAGTACGTTTGAGTAGCTGATCCGATCGTACTTGGTTGCTTGGGGAAATTTCAAGGGATCTTGCGTATAGATGCCGTCGACCTTGGTCGCTTTAAAGAGAATTTGAGCATTGATTTCAAGGGCGCGGAGGGCTGCAGCTGAGTCGGTTGTGAAGAAGGGGTTGCCCGTGCCGCCGACAAAGAGTGCCACCGATTTTTGGTGGAGCACTTCGAGCGCTTTGAGGCGCGAATACTCGGCAACCATGCCGCCACACGGAATCGCGCTGAGGAGAGTGAAGGGGCAATTGATTTTTTCAAACGCTTGCGACAGGGCGATGCCGTTCATGACGGTCGCGAGCATCCCCATGTGGTCTGCAGGGGCTCGCTCGAGGCCGCTTTGCGTTGCTTTGATGCCGCGGAAAATATTGCCGCCGCCGATGACGAGGCCTACCTCCACGCCGAGCGCTCGCACCTCTGCGACTGAGGTGGCGAGTCGCTCACACGCGACGGGGTCTACCCCGTAAGCCTGGGCTCCTAAAAGCGACTCTCCCGAGAGCTTCAGGAGAACTCGCTGATAGGCAGGCTGCTGGCTCATTGGCCCACTTTCCAGCGCCAGAAGCAGCGGATAGCTAGGGGTTTGCCCAGTTTCTTCGCAGCTTGGTCGATGTATTGCTGGACAGTGAGCGAATCGTCTTTCACAAATTTTTGATCGACGAGGCACACTTGGTCGGCAAAGGCTTTGAGTTTTCCCGCGATGATTTTATCCATCACGTTCGCAGGTTTGCCTGCGACTTGGGCGCGCGCAATTTCCTCTTCGCGTGCGAGCACGGTGGGAGGGATTTGCTGTGCGCTGAGATACTCGGGGCTCGCCGCAGCGGCGTGCATGCCGATCTCTTTCGCGAGCTCTTCGCAACCGGTAGCGCCTGCAAGTTCTACGATCACGACGAGCTTGCCGCCCAGGTGAGAGTAGACGCCGTAGGAGCTGCCGGGATGCTTGTGGATCACTTCCAGCCTTTTCAGCTGGATGTTTTCGCCCAGCGCTTGGATCACGAGGTTGCGGTATTCGTCGATCGAGATCGTCTTGTCCTTGAAATAGGGGCGCTTGACAAACTCTTCGAGAGTCGCGGGCTTTTCTTGGACCGCTTGGTGCAATACGTCGTGGAGGAAGTGCTTAAACCGCTCGTTTTGAGTCACGAAGTCGGTCTCGGCATTCGCCTCGCCGATCACCAAGGTGGACTTGTCCTCGGCAACGAGGATGAGCCCTTCTTTGGTTTCGCGCCCCTCTTTCTTCACACCCGATGCGATGCCCGCCTTGCGGAGGATATCGATCGCCTTTTCCATGTCCCCTTCACCGAGGACGAGGGCTTCTTTGCATTTGCCCATGGCAACTCCGGTTCGCTCCCGGAGTTCGCGAATCATATCGGCTGTGATGGTTTTCATTGATCCTCGCCTGCATCTTTATCTGGCTCAGATTGCCCCTCTTCATCCTCTTTTGCAAGGGGAAGGTTCAACTCTTGCTTGCGCGTCATAATGGCGTTTGTGAGCGCAGTCAGCACAACTTTAATGCTCTTGAGCGCGTCGTCGTTACATGCAATGACATAGTCGATCGGATCGGGATCGCAGTTGGTGTCGACCAGCGCCATCACTGGAATGCCCAATTTTTTCGCTTCGGCCACTGCAATGTGCTCGCGGCTCGGATCGACGACGATCAGAAGGCCGGGCAGCTTGCGCATGCCGCGGATCCCGGAGAGGTTTTTGTTGAGCTTCTCTTGATCTTTCGAGAGCTTGGAGATCTCTTTTTTCTTGAGCCCTTCGCCGCCCGATGTGATCCGCTTTTCGATCCGCTCAAGGGTCTTGACAGACTGCCGGATCGTGGTGAGGTTGGTGAGGGTGCCGCCCAGCCAGCGCTCGCTGACGTAGAACTCATTGCACGCCTCAGCGAGCTCGACGATGACCGCTTTCGCCTGTTTTTTCGTTCCGACGAAGAGGACCGACTTGCGCTTGCCGACGACTTCGGTGACTACTTCGGTCGCGATCCGAATCTGTTGCAGCGTTTTTGCAAGGTCGATGATGTAGATCCCATTGCGCTCTTCGAAGATGAATCGCTTCATCTTGGGGTTCCAGCGACGGGTTTGATGTCCAAAATGGGCGCCGGCTTCGAGAAGCTCCTTAATGGTGACGCCGAGTTCCTGCTGTGCTTTTGCCAAGTTTTTCCTCGTGGGTTTTCGTAAGCGCCTGATCAGAATCGAACTGACACAAGTAGCTTGGAAGGCTACTGTTCTACCATTGAACTACAGGCGCGCTGTAAACTTAGAAAAGTTACCGCAACAACCGATTTTTTTCCAGGGCAAAAGTCGTCTCCTCGTATACTGCAAAAAAATCTATGTCATCGGCTCGGGTTTCGCGCATTCTCCAAATTCTCCTTGTCGCCTTCCTGGGAATTGGCCTGCGCTCTTGGTATCTCTCGGTGTTCCAGCGGGATCTTTTGCTCCTCGAAGCCGATAAGCCGAAGCGGCGCGTCTCCATTGAGCGCCCCGAGCGGGGGCTGATCCTCGACCGGTTTGGCATTCCGCTCGCCCAAAATCAGATTTGCTATCGGGCCACGATCGCCTACCACGAGATCGCCGAGCTCCCCTCGGTCGCCTGGGTGGATCAGGGGGGCGAGCGGCTGAAAACCCACCCGCGCCGCGCCCATATCCACCTCCTCGCCCACAAGGTGGCTCAAGAGCTGAACCTCGACCCCGACCGCGTGGAAGACCTGATTCACGCGAAGGCCTCTCTCTTTCCCCACACGCCCTTCCCCCTTAAAACCCACCTCACCGAAAGCGAGTATTACCGGATCCGCGCCCTCGAGCGCACGTGGGTGGGGCTCCACGGCGAGCGGGGAGCGGAGCGGGACTATCCACAGGGGATGAGCGGCTGCCACCTCGTGGGCACCTTGGGCTCGATCAGTGGCGCGGCGTATCGCGCGATCCTCTCCGAGCTGCACGAGCTCCAAGAATCGCTCACCCGCTATGAGGAGGAAGGAGTCGAGTGGCTCCCCTCCGGCTGCACCTCCATCGACGAGGTCTACGCGCGCCACGAAGCGCTCCGCGAGCGGGCCTACACCCTCAATGACCTTGTCGGCAAAAGTGGCCTCGAAAAACAATTTGAGGAGCTCCTGCGGGGAGTTGTCGGCCGCCGCATCCACGAGGTGGATCCCCAAGGCCACCTCGTCCGCGAGCTCCCGGGCGGCCGTCCCGCCATCCCCGGCTCCACGCTGCGCCTGACCCTCTCTGCCGAGCTGCAGCAGTTTGCAGAAGAGCTCCTCGCCCAAGACGAGCAAGATATTCTTCGCCTCCCAAGCGGCGGCCAGGTCGAT
>CAYGOG010000122.1:0-3478 GCA_964351415.1 uncultured bacterium
GAGTGGAGAGGGGGGCGCTTGGCTCCCCATGCGAGGGGGACTGTCAGCTCCCTAGAAAAGGGGTCGGGGACCTCCACTCCATCGACTTTGAAGCCGTAGGGTCCTTCGCAGGGGGCGTCGAGCGACCAAGAGTCTCCCTTTTCCATGGGGAGATCGAAGCTGGGCGTGACAAGCGACACCTTTTCGGCATGGGGGGCATAGAGGCTAAAGCGCCACAACTTGCCGATGCGGAGGGGGCCCGAGGGGAAAGAAGCCATCCTTTCCTAGTACATTTAAAATTCCTTTTCGGAAAGGGGAGAAATCGGTACACTCGAACACACTATCGGAGGATTTTACATGTCTTTAGAGAACGCGAAGGCGAATCTGCGCGAGTTTGGCAAGGAACTTAACCTCGAAGGGTTGTCGTTCGACGAGAACAACACCTGTATTTTGGGGATCGACAACAAATTCTCGCTCCACATTACATATGAGCCTCATTCAGATCGCCTTTATCTCTACTCTCCCGTCCTCGACGGCTTGCCCAAAGATGACCGGATTCTGCTGAAACTGTACGGCAAATTGCTCGAGGGATCGCTCCTGGGCGGGCACATGGCGGGCGGCGGGATCGGCGTGGCGCCGAAGGAAGAGCTGATCTTGATCCACTGTGCGGTGGATATGGGCCTCGGCGTCGATGCGAACGGACTGCGTCGATTTGCGCCGATGTTTGTGGAGACGGTGGAGAAGTGGCGCGATATCGTCGAGCGGATTGTCCGCGGCGAAGAGCCGCCGACCCTCCAATTCCCCACTCCGGGCGGCGGAACTCGCCCTGGCCCGAGCGCGCCTCCTCCCTCTTCGGGACCCGGCGGCACCGATCGCTTCATCAAGATTTAGCCGCCTGAAGTGCGCGTGATACAAGCAAGAGTGGCAGGGCGGCCCATATGGGCTGCCCTGCCACTCTTGCTTGACGCCGACGTCTTGTCTCTCGAAGAGAGACAAGACTCGCGCGGAATTTCTACATTGGATTTAAGAGCTTAACGCCTGTGTGAATGAAATCACGCTCATTATCCGTAACGAGGATCATGTTGTGATAGATCGCGGTAGCTGCAATCAGAGAATCGATAACAGGAAGTGTGATCCCGCGGAGAGCTGCATCGCCTATTATTTTCCCCCAGAGACTGGCGATAGGTGAGTCTAGCGAGAGGATGCGGTTGTTGAAAACCGGAATGACCTCTCCCAGAAACCAGGCTTGGATGAGAGTTTTTTTCTTGAGATCCGATTGCATTTTTGTAATGCCGAATTCAATCTCGCCAATTGTCAACGAGCTTAAGTAATACGAGCTATCATTGTGCGAGGAAAACCATTCGAGTAACGATTTGTTTGCAGGTGTCTTTTTTCGCAGCTTCGAAATAATGCAAGTGTCCAATAAATATGTCATAAATCAATGTCTCGCATTGTATCTTTTTGCCGAGAAAAGTCGATTTCTAGTTCAGGATAGGGACATGATTGCAAAACTTCGAGAATGCTCTTTTTAGGGAGAGTGGCTTGGTCAAATTCTTCTTTTGCCACTAGGTAGGCGATCGGCTCTCCATTTTTTGTAATGACTTGAGGCCCGTGTAACAAGGCCTCGTGAATCACTTCAGAAAATCGAGCTTTGGCTTCTTGGATTTGCCATTTCTTCTTACGCGATGAGTTTTTTTTTCTTTGTTTCATGGGTTGGTCTGTCTAGTCTGACTATACAGGAGGGTGCAATAATAATGTAGGTATGTTTATTTTGAATGAGATACGGCGTTTGAAATGGCGTCGAGGGAGCGGGTGAGGGCTTCTTCGGGGGTGCGTTTCTCGATCGCGCGGACGCTCGTGAGGACGGTGGAGTGGTCGCGGGAAAAGAGGCGGCCGATGGCTTGCAGGGGAAGGGAGAGCTGCGTGCGGAGGAGGTACATGGCGATTTGGCGCGGATAGGTGCACTCGCGCGTCTGCGATTTGCCGAGGAGATCCTCGGGCTTGAGGCCGAAGTGGCGCGCGGTGGCGTCGATGAGGCGGGTGGGAGTGATGGCGGCCTCCTCTTCGCGGAGGAGGAGGTCGCGCAGGATCGGGTCGAGCGGTGTGGGGGGGCCTTTGGGCGCGCGGAGGATGAGGGTGGTGAGTGCTTGGTAGGGATTGTGGGGGAAGCGGGTGGCTAGCTCGGTCGCTTGCGCGGGGGTGAGGGGATAGGAGAGGGCGGCGGCTTTCTTGAGGAGGATTTGGGCGATTTGAGGGGGCGTGGGAGGTGTGAGGGGCAGGGTGAGCCCCCACTCAAAGCGGGAGATGAGGCGCGGCTCGATGTCGGTGAGGCGCGAGGGGGGTACGTTGCACGAGAGGATGAGGGGGCGTTTATTGATGTGGAGGGTGTTGAAGGTGTGGAAAAACTCTTCTTGGGTGGCGGTTTTGCGGGCGAGGATTTCGAGGTTGTCGACGAGGAGGGCGTCGACGTCGCGGTAGAGGTTGCGGAAATCGGCCATGTTGTGGGTGTGGATGGCGTGGACGACATGCTCGGTAAACCGCTCGGCGCGCACGTAGAGCGCTTTTTTCCCCTGAGACTGGAGGGCGGCGGCAAGCGCCATCAGGAGGTGCGTTTTCCCTGCGTGCTTGGGGCCAAAGAGGACAATGGGGTTGTCTTGGAGGGGCTGTTGGAGGAGTGTGTGCGCGAGGGCGACGCCGGGGTGGGGGAGAAAGGTGTCGAAGGTTTGTTGGGGATCGAGCGGTTCGCCGAGGCTGCCGCCGCTTGCGTGGGAGATGCCGCGGGGCTGCGAGGGCTTGAAGAAGTGGACCCGGATGGGGCGGCCACTGCCGTTGGTGAAGCGAGAGAGAAAGGGGCGCACCTGCTCTTCAAACCAGCTCTGGTGGAGCGGGGTGGGCGCTTCGAGGTGCAGGTTTTGCGCGTCAAAGCGGAGAACCTTGAGCGGTTTTAACCACCGCTCGATCGACTCATCCCCCAGTTCCGGGGCCATTTCGTTGAGGAAGGCTTCCCATTCACGCATTCTTACCAACCTGAGATTATGGTTCATTCTTCTCTGAATCAAGAGGGCTTTTCGCGATCTTTTGTAGTTTTTTTCTCGTCCATAGGGCCTTCGGCTATGGACTTCACAAAAAACTACAAAATCTCATCGAAAATCCCTCTCGTTTCAGAGGGAACCGAACCCTAAACTCAGGTTTTGAGTTTCTGCGCCATCCACTTTTGTTGCAAGACGCCGAGTACGGTGGAGAAGAGGAAATAGATATTCAAGCCGGAGGGGAAGCTGTAGAACATGACAGTTAGCAAGATCGGCATCATCGTGCCCATCATCTTGGCCTGTTTTTCCTGATCGGTCGGCTTGTTGGGGTCGACTGGGGGTTTTGCGGTTAGTTTCTGCTGCCACCACATGGCCGCGCCCATCAGGAATGGGAGAACGTGGAAGTCGGAGCCGAGGAGAGGGATGTGGTACCCCCAGTTGAAGAGGACGTCGGGCTCGGAGAGGTTGTC
>CAYGOG010000123.1:0-3475 GCA_964351415.1 uncultured bacterium
GTAATCTTTTGAGGCTTATGAGAATCTGTAACGCATTTGCAGTTCGGTGGCAGAGGTGGCGCCCTCAAAGGGAACGGGTCGTCGAGGTGGCGAGCCGATGTTTTGCGATCTTGGGAGTGGAGTGCTCGCTCCTTGTTCTTTGGGGGGTCTTGCGCTTTCCCCTGGCTGCTCGTGTCTTAAGCCCCTTTATCTATCCTTCCCTTGTCGCCCTTTTGATTTTGCCGCTGTGCGGTGGGTGCGCGTGGGAGTTGGGGCGGAGGTGAAGGAGGCGGCGGCGCCTCCTTCGCGAAGAGAGCTTTAGGCAGCAGCGACAGGAAATAGGTTGCGCAACACTTCGTTGACCTTGTCAACGGCTCCAATCGGAACTTGGTTGAGCGCGTTGTTGACTTCCACAGGAGAGATGCCCCGTTCTTGGAGCGCTTTTTGCACCTCTTTCTCAAGGTATGCTTTGGCCGCATCGCGCAGGAGCGGATTTTGCATCAGCATAAACGCGATGTGGATCATCCGGCTTGCGTAGATCATTTGGATCTGCTGCTCGCGGGTGAGGGTTTGGTTCGGATCGTTGAGGACTTGTGTAATCCGGCCATCGAGTGTTCCGAGGACGTTGCCAATTTGGTCGAAGTTAAAAATATCGATGTTGACTGCATCATCTGTTGGATTGAGTGAAAGTGACATAGAGACCTCTATTTGGGTTTAGGAAGGCGAGGATAGTAGTAAATTTTTGATTTTACAGCCTAGAGGTAAATTTTGCGGGAGCCTATGCTCGGTGCTTTGGAGGTCTCATGGCTAAGCTCTACTTTCGACATGGCACAGTGGGGAGCGCCAAGACGCTCAATCTGCTCGCCGTCGCGCACAACTACCGGCAACAGGGGAAGAAGGTTCTCTTGCTTAAACCCGATTTGGATACGCGGTTTGGCAAGGAGCGGATCAAGTCGCGTGCAGGGCTGGAGATGCAGGCCGATGTGATGATTGGCCCTCAGACCGACTTGCTGGTGCTGCCGTATGAGGGGGTGAGTTGTCTGCTTGTCGATGAAGCGCAATTTTTGACGGCGCGGATCATTGAGCAGCTGCGGCAGATCACGCTCGATTGGGATATCCCGGTGTTGTGCTACGGATTGCGGACCGATTTTAAGTCTAAGCTCTTTGAAGGGTCGATGCGGCTCTTGGAACTGGCCGATACGATTGAAGAGGTGAAGGCGACCTGTCACTACTGCAACCGGAAGTCGATCATGAATCTCAAGCACGTCAATGGCGTCGCTGTGTCGGAGGGGCCGTCGGTCGAACTGGGCGCGGAGGAGCGGTACTACCCTACCTGTTTCCGCTGCTACCGCGAGGCAATTTCTCGAGCCCGAACGTCACCTCGCGCCGCAAGAGAAACATCCCTGTCAAGTTGAGGGTGAGGAGGACAGCCCCGGAGAGGGACATGACGAGAAATGCCTCTTCGGGCTCCACAAAGGCAAAGAGCGGGAGTGAGATGGTGGCGTAGAGGTAATAGAGGAGAGGCCCCCAGGTGGGCGAGAGGAACTTGGCGCATTTTACGCCCACGACAAAGTAGGCCAAAATGGTGGAAAAGCCGAGGAGGAAGAGGAAGAAGGGCATGAAGAGGTGCATGTAGGGGACGTGCATGCCGAGGGCCTCTTGCACCATGAGTGTGACGTCGATGCCGCTTTTCCAGTGGTCGGAGATGAGGACGAGAAAAATGCTCATCGAGCAGATCACAAAGGTGTCGAGGAAAATGCCGATGATTGTGAGCGAGGCTTGGCGCATGGGGTGGCGCGTATTGCTCTCCGAGTGGATGACCGAGGTGTAGCCGACGCCGATGTCGCCCGAATAGGCGCCCCGCGAGAGCCCCATCGAGATGGTGAGCATGACGGTGCTGCCGGCAAAGCCCCCCGTGGCGGCTTGTGCCGTGAAGGCGCCGTCCCAAATGGAGCGGAACACGTGTGGAATGGCTTCTGAGTGGAGGGCGAGGACGTAGAATCCCATGCCCATGTAGACCAGGATGAAGAGCGGGATGAGGGCGCTACACACTTCGCCGACGCGGTTGATGCCGCCCGAGCTGATGATCAAAGTGGCGACGAGGAGGGTGCCGACGACCCAATAGGGGTCGATGTTCCAGTTGATCGACATGCTGTCGGCCATCACGTTGAACATGAAGAGCTCGACGCCGTAGAGGGCGAGGAGGCCACTTGCAACATAGGCCGCCCACTTGTGTTTGAACGCAGCGGCCAAATAATACATGGGGCCGCCGTCAAAGCTGCCCTGGTCGTTGGGGATGCGGTACTTCATGCCGAGAAAGACCTCGGCATATTGGATGAGCATGCCGCATAACCCGCCGACCCACGTCCAGAAGAGGGCGCCGGGACCTCCGATTTCAACGGCTGTGCAGATGCCGACGATGTTGCCGATGCCGATGCAGCCGCCGATGGCGGCGAAGAACGCCTTCATCGGGTGAATGCCCTGTTTGCCTCCCTTCTCGCGGAAGAATTCGTAGAAGACGCGCACAATCGCGCCAAACTTGCGCACCTGAAAGAAGCGGGAGGTAATCGAAAAGTAGAGGCCCAGCCCCAAGATCATGACAAAGGCGACATGTCCCCAGATGAATTCGTTAAGCCAGGCGAGCGATTGAAAAAGCGACTGTATCACGAACTTATGATAGCAGATATGAGTTGAGGTTGAAAAAGGTTTCGCGCCAGCGGTAGTTATCGAGCAATCCTTCGGTCGACTTTCCGAGGGTGAGATGGGCGAGGTAGATCGCTTCGATGGTGGAGAGGCCAGTTGTGGGATCGGGGCATTCGGTTTGGCGGCGCGGATAGGCGGTGCGGGCGGGGGGCAGCGAGCGCGCTTCAAAGGTGGGGATTGCCTTTTCCATCACGGCGGCAAGGCGCCACGTGGCGTCGAGAAACAGGAGAGGGCGGTCGGCATCAGCGGGAGTCAAGAGAGGGGCGCCCACCTTCAACAGGAGAAAGGGGAGAGCGGGGACGCCGCTTGTGGGATAGGTGAGGAAGTGCAGCAGCGGGTGGGATTCTAGGCCGCTGAGAGAGCACTTTTTTAAATTCTCGCGCCGGTGGCGGAGGATGTGTGTTTTCAACGCAGTCATGGTCAAATTGTACCAAATGATGGGGATTGGGGGTGTTATTTAATTAAAAAGAGAAAAAGGGGTTCCCATAGGCAGTCGGGGGTTGCACCCCCAGCTGCCCCCACAAGCGATTCACCCCGTTGCGTTGCAAGACTCAATGTAAAGCTAGCTTTACAAGGAATCTTGTAAATACAGCATTCGGAATTCGTTGCTCGCAGTCGGGTGGCTTCGCCCCCCGCTGCCCCCACAAGCAATTCACTCCGTTGCGTTGCAAGACTCAATGTAAAGCGGCTTTACAACAGATTACGCAAACACCACGTTCAGAATTCGTTGCCGCTGAGGGGGCAGCGGGGGCGAAGCCCCGACTGCGAGCACTGCGCAGCAAAGAGGGACGCG
>CAYGOG010000124.1:0-3448 GCA_964351415.1 uncultured bacterium
GGGCAGGTCGTGCGGTTTGGGAAGGGGGGCTATGCGCTGGCGCCGGAATCGGTGATGGGGCAATTGAAGCCAAAGACGCGGGTGCTCTTCGACGACGGCTATCTGATCGCCGATGTGGTGGCCTCGAGCGCGGGGAGCTTGGAGGTGAAGTTCTGCAACAGCGGCGTGCTCAAGACGGGCAAGAAGATGAATGTGCCGGGCGTATCGCTCGATTTGCCGGCGCTCACAGAGCACGACCTGGAAGACCTGCACTTTGGCTGCGAGATGGGGGTCGAGTATGTGGCAGCCTCCTTTGTGCGGCATGCGCGGGACATTGAGGCCATTCACGCCATTTTGGAGGCGCATGGGCGGCGCGATATGCAAGTGATCGCGAAGATTGAAACGCACGAGGGAGTGGAGAATTTCGACTCGATTGTGCAGGTTTCCGATGCCATCATGATTGCGCGGGGCGATCTCGGGGTAGAGCTGGATCTGGCGCAGGTGCCCAAACTGCAGAAGCAGATGATCCGCAGCTGCTTCCGGGCGTGCAAGCCGTCGATTACGGCGACGCAGATGCTCGAGTCGATGATCCAAAACCCGCGTCCCACAAGGGCGGAGGCGTCCGATGTGGCCAATGCGATCTACGACAGCTCGAGCGCCGTGATGTTGTCGGCCGAGTCGGCGGTAGGCAAGTATCCGGTGGAAGCGGTGCGGCAGATGCGCGGCATTGTGGAGGTGGCGGAAGCCGACATCAACTATGTGCGCTTCTTTGAAGAAGAGGCGAAGTCGGTACAGCAAGATCTCTCGAGCGCAGTTGCGCTCGCTGCGGTGCAAACAGCCTATGCCGCGAAGGCAAAGGCGATCTTTGCGTTTACGACAAGCGGGTATACGGCGCGGCTGGTCTCGCGGTTTCGGCCCGCGATGCCGATCTTTGCGCCGACACCCAATCTCATGCACTACCATCAGATGGCGATGAACTGGGGCGTCACTCCGTTGCACTTGCCGTCGATGCGCGATGCGCGTGAGGCGTTTGAGGGGACCCGCGCGTTTGTCCTCAAGCACAAGTTTCTCAAGAAGGGGGACATTGTGGTGGTGACGGCGGGCATCCCGTTTGGCCAGAAGGGCTCGACAAACACGATGATGGTTGAAGAGATCTAGCGGAATCCAATATTTTTTACCGTGCAAAATCGCCAATTTTTGCGTAAATCATGTTTGATTTTTCGCCAAAAATAGTGGAGACTGTGTTTGAAAAAGAGCCAAAATTTATGAAAAGACTTGTAGATCAAGAACTTATAGAATGGAAGGCCTCACCCATGCGAAAAGCCCTTTTGTTGAGGGGTGCGCGGCAGGTAGGCAAGACCTTTAGCCCAAAAGGCTACTTTTCAACTAATAGCGGTATATCTAAATAAGTTGGGATAAAAAAGTACGCGCGGGGACGATGATGGGACGGGTTTCCTCAAAACAGTCGCGCGATACGTAGGGAAGATCGAAACAGACTTGAAAGGCGTGCGGGGCTTTGGTTTCTTGTTGAAAGCGATAGAGAGAGGGAGAGATTCCGGCATGGGAAGAAGATTTGACCTCGACGAGAAACCAAGGTTTTTTATTTTTTGTGACGAGAAAGTCCACTTCTCGCTTCTCTTTGTCTCGGATAAAATAAAGGCCATAATCGCCTAATCCAGCATCATTCCAAAATTGCGTAGCTTTGAGAAGGTGTGATGCGACTAGGTTTTCATGACGTGCCCCGAGGTCATCCACCAGCGACCAATCCCAGAGAAAGACTTTGGGTTGTTTCAGAAGAGAGCGTCCGATGTTTTTAGACCAAGGTTGGAGAGTAAAACAGTAGTAAAGACTCGAAAGAGTTTTTATCCATCGCTGGACCGTGGGACTTGTGACTTGGACTTTATTGGCTAGGTTGGTGTATTCGACGAGCTTTCCCGCTTGTTCTGCCAGGAGATCGGCGAGAAGTCGAATTTGGCCCAATTCTTGAATGCGGGAGAGATCTCGGAGATCTTCCTTAAACAGTTGTTCGATGCGCAATTTTTTCCACTGTGTCCAGAAACGGGTGTTGCGCTGGAGGTAGGGCTCAGGAAATCCGCCAAATTTAAGAAGCGTGTTCCAATCCTCATCTTTGATTGGAGTGGGAGGGCGAATTTCTTGTTCAACAAATGTGGGATCGATGATTTCGCGTACCGAGAGGGGGTGGATGCGATAGAGAAAATATCGCCCCATGAGGCTGTCTCCGCCCCGTTTATAAACGTCGAGGCGAGCGCTCCCGGTCACAATGATTTGAGTCTCGCGCTCGTATACATCGAAAAAGCCCTTGAGGAACCGTTTCCAATGGGGGTATTTATGAATCTCATCGAATACGAGGGTGTGCTTGTGTGATTTGAGCTTTTCCCCTCCTATATGCTTCATGACGGTCTCTGAACCTCCCAATATGATGGCGCGATCTAAGTGGTTATCCCAGTTTAAATAGCTTTCGGGAGTCCCAGCCTGGAGAGAGGTCGTTGTTTTCCCTACCTGCCTGGGCCCTGAGAGAAAGAGCATTTGGCGGTTCTTTGAGAAGTGGTCCCGGAGGACATCGTCATAGATTCTGCGCATACGACCATTTTAACACATGTGTTAATTTGGTCAAGACCATTTTAACGCACACGTTCATTTGGTCTCACATAACTCTTTTACGTTTAGTGGCTTGCGTAGTCTGAGCGACTTTCGCCTCTTCTTTCCCAGCTGTAGGTGACTTCTTCTGATCCGCGCTTCCGTTTGGTTCCACATATCCACTCCTGCGCGACAAAGTCAACGCGCTCTTCAATGGGAAATGCCGAAATCGCGCCAGATCGGGGTATCAAGCGAGGGGGAGGTTCGAAGAGCTCTGACAAAGCAGATCTCAAATCGGAAAAATCAAGGGAAGCTCGAGATGCGCTATCAGCGGGGGTCATGGGCGAGGGCCTCTTGGGAGGGTTGGAGGGTGGGAAAGCCCACTTCCCATTCGGGGCCTGGAGCGGGGAAGGCCTTCTCATCGAGCTTACGACCACAGGTAGGACAGTGACCGGCTTGGGAATATTGTCCATGGATAGGACATTCCCAGTACCGGATCACGCTGTCATTTTTGGCCATCGCAAGGAGCAAAACAAGCAAATGCTTCATACTCGAGCGAATAGGATAACACGGGGAGAATTAACGAAAAAGCGCAGCTTGGGCGAGGAACGCGAGTGGGGCGGTTTCGGCTCGGAGGACATTGGGGTGCAGGCGGAGGCCGGTGCCGTGGGCTCGCAGGTGGGCGAGTTCGGAGGCTGAAAAGCCGCTCTCAGGGCCCGAGATAAAGAGGGCGGGGAGGGAGAGCGCTGTGAGGGGCTTGCCGTCGAAGTCGCCAAAGAGGAGCGGAAGCGGGGGAAGGGAAGCGAGGTGGGCGTGCTGGGTGAGCGTGGGGAGGTGGAGTCGCTTGGATTGTTTGAGGACGGAGAGGGTG
>CAYGOG010000125.1:0-3433 GCA_964351415.1 uncultured bacterium
TCGGTTCGCTCTACCGTTTGCCGCGGATCAAATGGGATGCCCCCATCTCTGAGCTCAAGAACCCACTCTGCTCCCTTGGCATAGAGGCGCACCTCTACCTCGGCCAACACCCCGTGCTGGATGAGGTTGAGCGCCGCCTCTTCGGCCACAAGTTCGATGCGGCGGACAAACCGGGGCGAGGCGGGAACCCGCGCGCGGATCCACTCTTGCAGCGGCGCGATGGCGGTGGGGTGGGCGGGAAAGCGCTTTATCTCCATGCGAGGGCTCCGCGAATCGACTCTACGATCAGCTGTGAGAGGCGCCGGTTGAGCGGCCGCATGGCAGCATCGCCGGCCGATTCGGGCGATTCGAGTTGCCCGAGCGAGAACGAGAGAACGGTATGCGGAACCCCCTTGGGGGTGACAAAGGAGAGCTCTTCGCTTGAGTCTCCGTCATAGTAGTCGTAGTCGATTTCGGCGTTGATCTGCATCGGGCCTATCTCTACCTCACCGGTGGTTAGGTTGACAAGAGAAACTGTGGCGCCTCGCATGCGGCGCGATTCAATCCCCACCATGTTCTTATTGACGGCGCCGCGGATCTTTTGCCGGTCGAGGCGATACCCGATCGATTCAACCGTGGTGGGCGAGAGCGATACTTCGAGGCGGTAGTTTGCCTTCTCGGATTGGACAACCCGCATGCCGTTCGCGGCAAAGGTGCGGATCAGTTCGGTGGTGAGGTTCCCCTCTTCATCGCCCGCGACAAACGGAATGGAGAGCTGCGTATCCACTGGGGCGTCCCAGTGATAGCCGCACGATGTGAGAAGAAGGCTAGTGAGAATCAACTTCTTCATGGGGGGGATCGAGCTCGTTGAGCCGCTCCCGCGCCTTCAGCGCCGATGGGGATTCGGGGTAAGAATTCAGAATCTTGCGGTAATAGATGGTGGACGCGGCGGGTTTTTTGGTGCGCTCGTAAAATTCACCGGTCTCAAAGAGGGCCGCGGCAAAGAGCTCGGTCATCTCGGTCCACGCGGCGTGCGCTTGTGCGATCCGCGCGTCGCGGGGAAACGCCTGTTGGAACTTGCGCAGGTTCATCTGCGCGAGGTCGAGGAGGTCGGGGTCGAGGTGTTCCACTTTGCACTGCTCGAGGTAGACGCGGTTGATGTGCAGATAGGCGTCGGCGGCGAGTTCGTGCGCAGGGAAGCGGCGAATGAGCAGTTGGAGCGACTCGACGCTCTCTTTAAATGCCTCGATCTGCGCCTGGATCTTTCCCTTGCCTAGGAGTGCGCGGGCAGCCATTTCGTGGTGCGGGAGTGTGGCGATGATCTCGTCGTAGATCTCGAGCGCCTCATCTTCTGCAGGCATGATGGCGGGCATCTTGTGCGAGCCAAAGAGGCGCCGTTTGCCCCCTTCGCGGAAAAACTCGGCGATCTGCAGCTTGTAGGCGAGCGCTTCTTCAAAGTACTTGGGCGAGCGCGCCTCGTGCAGGTAGTGAGTCAATGTTTTATTGGCTAACTCAAACTGCCCCATTTTGAGGTAGGCTTGGCCTACTTGGAAAGGGATTTCTTGAGCGAGGGGGGATGTGGGGAAGTTGTAGAGAACGACCTCGCCGAAGTCGACGGCTGCCCACCAATCTTCCTCGTCAATGGCTTCCTGCATATAGGAGTAGAAATCATTGGCAGTGGCCTCGGGCATCACAATCGGCTCCACCGCGAGGAGGGCCGGCATCAGGAGGGCTAGCAGCATAGGCCTACCATTCTAGGTGACCTCCCACTTCAGGGCAAGGCGTGTTGCAAAGGGGAGGAAGCGGTCGTGGAAATGGCGGTCGAGGGTAATGCCCCAATTGGCCGCAATTTCAAGGGTCCCCACCATCTGGCCGTGCGCCATAAACCGAATTTCAACGGGGGATGGGCCGGGGTGCGCTCTAAACATTTCTTTTAAGGCGAGCAGGTGGCTATGCCTCAGCTGATCGGCATCGGCGGTCAACCGGAGGCGCCGAATGGGAGCTTCGGGCGCTGCGGTCTCTTTCTTCGCCTCTTGTCGCCGCTCTCGCTTCACAGCGGACTTCACCCGGTCGAAGGCGGCCTCGCACTCGGCCAGCTGATCGTCGTCGACTGCGGTGAGGTCGCCGAGGAAGCGGCATTGGAGCGAGCGGGCCCCCTCCCGTATTTCCACTTGAACAACCGCATAGAGCAGTTGGTTCTCGCGCAAGATTGCGTTTTTTTGCTCATACAAATCGGCCCATATCGGCAGCTCAAATCGGTCGATGCCGTCGCTGATGGCGAGGATCGCAAATTTGCGCTGCGTCTTGGAGGAGATCTTCACCTGCAGCGTCTCGACGATGAACGCGATGCGGGCGGCGCTCCCCTCGGCAACGGTCTCGAGTTCTCGGAGAGGGACGCATTTGAGTTTCTGCAAGGCCTCTTGATACGCATCCATCGGATGTCCCGTCAGGTAGAAGCCGAGGAGCTCCCGTTCCCGCTGCAAGAGCTGCATCTTCGGCGTCGGATGCAGAACGGGCGGCGGCCCTTGCGCAAGGTCGGTATCGAGAGAAAAGAGCAGCATCTCGCCCCGCGCGGCCATCTTGGCGCTCTTGGTGGCGCTGTCGTACATCTCTTCGATGCTCGCCCGGAGGGCATCGCGCGTCCACGTAGTGAAGTCAAAGGTTCCGGCATCGACCAAGATCTCGAGCGATTTCTTGGTGACGCGCGTCTTGTCCACGCGCTGAATCAGATCGTAGAGCGAGGCAAAGGGGCCGGCCCGCTTCCGCTCTTCTAAAATCGCGTCGACGACGCTCTCGCCGACGCCCTTGATGCCGTTGAGCGCAAAGCGGATCCCCTCGGGTGTCGCGGTGAAGTCGCGCCGCGCCTGATTGATGTCGGGGGGGAGGAGCGCAATCCCCATCGACTTCGCCTCGCGGATAAACTTGGACACCTTCGAGATGTCGTCGCGGTCGCACGTCATCAGCGCCGCCATCCACTCGCGCGGGTAATTCGCCTTGAAAAAGGCGGTCGCATAGGAGAGATAGGCGTACGCTGCAGCGTGCGACTTGTTGAATCCGTAGGAGGCAAACTTTTCAATTTTGTCGAAGATCACGCGCGCCGTGTCGCGGGAAATCCCCTTCTCTTCCGCGCCGCGCAAGAATTTATCCCGCTGCCGGTTCATCTCCTCGCGGTCTTTTTTCCCCATCGCGCGGCGGAGCACGTCGCCCTCGCCGAGCGTGTAGCCAGCCAGGGTGCTTGCGATCTGCATCACCTGTTCTTGGTACACCATGACGCCGTAGGTCTCGCTCAAGATCTCCTGCAAAAGCGGGTGGTCGATCTCGATCGCCTCGCGCCCGTGCTTTCGGTTGATGAACGACGGAATCATGTCCATCGGGCCGGGGCGATAGAGCGCGCCGACGGCGATGATCTCCTCAAATAGGTCGATGTGGAGCTGTTTGGCTAGGTCCTGCATCC
>CAYGOG010000126.1:0-3380 GCA_964351415.1 uncultured bacterium
GAGATATTGAGTTTTTGGAGATTGTGGTGGCGGGCGCCGCGGATCTCGATGCCGGCCTTGAGTGTGCGCCGCTGTTTCGGGACGCCGATCTCGAGTTTACCCGCGAGATAGGCGCCAGTGAGGGAGCGGGGTTCGGCGGCCACTTGCGCAGCAGAGCCGACGGCGAGGATTTCGCCTCCTTCAGCTCCCGCGCCGGGCCCCACGTCCACAATCAGGTCGGCGGCGAGCATCGTGTCGGCATCGTGCTCGACGACGAGCACCGTGTTGCCCCGATCGCGCAGGTGGAGGAGGGTGCCGATCAGGCGGTGATGGTCGCGCGGGTGGAGGCCGATCGAGGGCTCGTCGAGGACGTAGATGGCGCCTACTAAGCCGGCGCCGATGAGCGAGGCGAGGCGCACCCGCTGCGATTCGCCGCCGCTAAGCGTCGGAGCGGTCCGCTCGAGCGCGAGATATTCCAGCCCCACCTCCTGCAAAAAGCGGAGCCGCTCGCGGATCTCTTTGAGCAGCTCTTCGGCGATGCGCAGGTCGAGTGGGCTGAGCTTTAATGTGCTGAAAAAGGCATCTGCCTCGGCGAGCGTCATCGAGCACACGTCGTGAATCCGCTTGTTCCCGAGGCGTGCGGCGGCCGGATAGGGTTTGATGCGGGCGCCGCGGCACTCAGGGCAGACGCTCTCGGCCATCAGCTCTTCCATCTTCTTGCGGTAGGCGTCGCTTGTCGCCGCGCGGTACCGCTCGCGCGCCTCGTGCAGCACACCGCGCCATGCCACATACTCGTACCAGCGCGATTTTTTCTCCGGGTGGGAAAAGAGCATGCGAGTCCACTTTTCCTTTGTGCCGTTGAGAAACACCTCTTGTGCGCTAGCCGAGAGCTCTTTCCACGGCGTGTCGAGCGAGAATTTGTAGAGGCGAGCGAGGTTGCGGTAGATGTTGCCGTAGCGGATGGTCTCTACCGAGCTGGCAATGGAGCAACAGTCTTCCCCGATGCTCCGGTCGAAGTCGATCACCTTTTTCAGGTCGTATTCAAGCGTCGTGCCGAGTCCTTGGCAGGCGGGGCACATCCCGATCGGGTGGTTAAAGGAAAAGTCGTGCGGCTCGAGCGGCCCATACGAGAGGCCCGATAGCGGTGAATAGGCATGTTGGCTGAAGAGAGTCTCTTCCTCGCCGACGACCACCGAGCAGAGCCCTTTGCCCACTTCGAGGGCAGCTGCCACGCTTTCGGCGATGCGGGTTCGCTCGAGGGGGCCGGCGACAATCCGATCTACCACTAGATCGATATCGTGCGCCTGATCGCCATCGAGCTTAGGGGAGTCGCTAAGCTCGATCCAGGAGCCGTCGACGCGAGCTCGCATGTAGCCGCGCCGGAGCCACTCGGCAAACTCCTCCTGAAACGCCCCCTTTTTGCCCCGCGCGACAGGGGCCAAAATTGCGCACTTGCTCCCCTCGGGATAGCCCTGAACGGCGCCGATGATCTTCTCGCGGCTCTGCGCGGCGACCGGCTCGCCGCTGACGGGGCAATAGGGGACGCCGATCCGCGCATACAGCACCCGCAAAAAGTCGTAGATACCGGTCATGGTGCCGACGGTGGAGCGGGGGCTGCGCGACGCCGTCTTTTGCTCGATGGCGATCGTGGGGGCAATCCCCTCAATCGCGTCGGCCTCGGGCTTGGGGAGATCGGCGATCAGCCTACGCGCCGAGTGGCTGAGCGACTCGATGTAGCGGCGCTGCCCCTCGGCGTAAATCGTGTCGAAGGCGAGCGACGACTTGCCAGATCCGGAGACGCCGGCGAAAACGACGAGCTGCCCCTTCGGGAGTGACAGGTTAACTCCCTTGAGGTTGTGGACGCGGACATTCTTCAGAATCAGCATAAACGGACGAGAATACTGCTTTTACCCCTCTGTTGGCAATCAATGTTGATTTTTACTCAATGGATTGAGTAAAATTACTCAATAGAGTGAGCAAATGAAAAAGAGAAGCTACTACACGTTGTTGTTCAACAGGTTATGTGAGGAACGACGGTTCATTCAGGCGCTGTTGGGACCCCGGCAAGTGGGGAAAACAACCCTTGCCCACCAGGTAGCCAAAGGGCTGGATTGCCCCACTCATTACGTGTCGGCCGACCTCGCGACCCTGCAGAGTCAAGAGTGGATTGCCCAAGAGTGGCAGCTCGCGCGGCAGAAAGTGGATCCTCAGAAGGGAGCCGTTCTGATCATCGATGAGATTCAGAAGATCCCCGAGTGGTCTACCCGAGTCAAGGATCTCTGGGACCAAGATACGCGAGACGGGCGCAATTTGAGGGTGGTGATTTTGGGTTCGTCTCCATGGCTGATGCAAAAGGGGCTGACCGAGAGTTTGGCGGGGCGATTTGAGTTGATCCACATTCCGCACTGGTCGTTTGCGGAAATGCGCGCATCATTTGGTTGGACATTGCCGCAATATCTCTTCTATGGCGGTTATCCGGGAGCTGCAGGGTTGATTGCCGATTTGGAGCGGTGGAAAGCATATATTGGCGATTCTCTGATTGAGACAACTCTTTCGCGCGACATTTTGCTGATGACAAAGATCGAAAAGCCCGCTCTTTTGCGGCGATTGTTTCATCTGGGATGTCTCTACTCAGGGCAAATTCTCTCATATAATAAGATGCTCGGTCAGTTGGATGATAAGGGCAATACTACGACGCTGGCTCACTATCTCGATTTGCTGCAAGGGGTGAGCTTGGTTGCGGGGATTCAGAAATTCTCGATTCAGCCGGTGCGGCAGAGGGGCTCGTCTCCGAAGTTGCAGGTGTATAATACGGCTCTGATGACGGCGCAGGTATCGCTGAGTTTGACTGAGGCGCAAGCAGATCATGCGCTCTGGGGACACCTGGTGGAGTCGGCTGTGGGAGCCTATTTGCTCAACAGCGCGCGGGGGACTCGCGCCGAGGTGTTGTATTGGCGTGAAGGGGATGAGGAGGTTGATTTTGTCGTGCGCGATGGGGAAAAATTAGTCGCCATAGAGGTCAAAAGCAATCGCGATACGAAGAGCGGTTTAGGATCGTTTGTGGCACAATTTCACCCTCACAAGATTCTGCTCGTCGGCGAGGGGGGCATGCCCTTAGAGGTTTTTCTCACAACTCCACTTACTGAGATTTTAGTATGAAAACAAAGATCGTCTGCACAATTGGTCCGGCGAGCGAGAGCGAGGAAGTGCTGCGCGAGCTTGTGACGGCGGGGATGAGCGTTGCGCGGCTCAACACGAGCCACGGGACGAAAGTGGAGCTGAAACGGCGGGTCGAGGCGATCCGAAAGGTGCGCGAGGCGATGGGGTGCCCAGTTGCCATTTTGCTGGACACGCGGGGTCCCGAAATTCGGGTGGGGCAGATGCCAGATGGGGGCCTGCAG
>CAYGOG010000127.1:0-3375 GCA_964351415.1 uncultured bacterium
GGAGGTGCGCGGTCATGAGGGCGGAAGCGTGGGCTGAGGCAAAGGGAACCCACTCGAGCGCTTCGAGGCGGGCGCGGGAGTGGAGGAGGAGGGGCAAGGCGTAGTGGGAGTCGACGGCGGTGTCGCCATGGCCGGGAAAGTGTTTGACGCAGGCAAGGGCACCGGTGGACTCGATGCCGGCGACGTAGGCGGCGACGCGGAGGGCGACGGCCTGGGGATCGGAACCGAAGGAACGGGTACCGATGAAGGAGTTTGTGTTGAGGTCGGCGACGGGGCCGAGGTGCAGGTGGATGCCGAGGAGTTTGCCTTGGAGGGCGATTTGGCGGGCCATCTCGCGGATGAGGTCGGGGTGGGTGGCTGCGAGGGTGCCTGCGCGGGGATAGGTGGGGGCGTCTGAGATGCGCATGCCAAGCCCCCATTCGCTGTCGGCGGCGATGAGGAGCGGGATCGGGGATTGCGCTTGGAGTTGCGCGATGCCTCTAGCAAGGGCGCGGGCGGTCCCCTGTTTGAGGAGGAAGCCGCCGACGGGGAGGTCGGTATGGAGCTCGAGGGCGTAGGGGGCTATGAAGAGTTGTCCCACTTTTTGCTCGAGAGTGAGGGTGCTGAGGTCGATCATGAGTAAAAAATGTAGCGAGTTTGGTAGAAGGAGGCAATGGGCAATCGTTGGGCGCTGTTTGGGATTTCACTATTGGCGTTCACGGCCTATCTCGATTTGACAATTGTCAATACGGCGCTGCCGTTTATTCAGGTGGCGTTTGATGCGGATATTGTGCAGCTGCAGTGGATCGCGAATATTTTCCCGATTGTCCAGAGCTTGACGATGATTCCGGTGGGGTGGTTAGGGGATCGGTTGGGGCGCAAGCGGGTCTATTCGGTGGGGATTTTGCTCTTTGCGCTGGGAGCGTTGGGCGCTGGCTTTTGCAAGAGCGTGGCGCCGTTGGTATTGGTGCGAGGGGTGCAGGCGGTGGGAGCGTCGACGCTGTTTATCGTGTCGGAATCGCTGCTGTCGGAAGTGTTTGCCCACAAGGGGCGATTGCATGCGATTAGCATTTATGGCGGCGTGACGGGGCTTGGATTGCTGATGGGGCCGGTTTTGGGCGGGATGTTGGTGCAGTGGCTCGACTGGCGCTGGGTGTTTTGGATCAACTTGCCGTTGATTGGGATGGGCTGGGCGGCGTTGTCGCGCAATCACGCGGAGGAGCCGGTGCATGAGAAAGAGGGGTTTTTATTGACGCTCTTTCGGCATCCGCTGATGCTCTTGGCGATCTTGAGCAGTGCTCTTGCGGGCGTGATCTCGACGGTATTCCTCTTTTTCGATCCGCTCTATTTGCGCATTGTGCGGCAATTTTCGCCGCTGCAGATCGGGGTGTTGGTGGCGGCCATTCCGGCGGCGCAGTCGCTGATGTCGCTGGGGTTTCACCGCGCGGTGACGCGATTCGGGAGCGGTCATTTGCTCTTTGGATCGACGCTGACCGGTTTTGGCGCGATTTGCCTGCACCGCACATTCACTGAGACGACGCCGGTGCCTTGGCTGTTGGTGCCGTTTCTCCTGTTGGGTGTGAATTGGGGCTTGAGCAACTCGGCGACGCTTGCAGCGGTAAATGAGGTGATGCCGCCGCGCAAAATCGGGGCCGCGGTGGGGACGATTGCGACGATCTGGAATGTGGTGGGTGCGCTGTTGCTGGGGATCAGCACGGCGGTCTTTCGCGTGGGAGAGGGGTTTCTAACCGATTATTACCGGATGGTGAATCTCAATATCGCGTTTGCGGCGCTGCTCGTCATCGGCGCGTTTATCGCTCAGAAGAAGATGCGCAAGATGTCGTTGTAAGTGGCGTACAGCATCATGAGCACGAGGAGAACCAGAAACGGGATGATCATCCGCTCCATGATTTTCGACTTGACCTTCTGGCCGGTGACCTGTTCGTAGAGCGCGAAGGCGATGTGGCCTCCATCGAGGGCGGGGATGGGGAGGAGGTTGAAGATGCCGAGGCTCATGCTGATGAGGCCTACCCAATAGATTGCCTCTTTCACGCCGAGCGACCAGCTCTGCTGCACGACGGCGACGATGCCGACGGGGCCGGTCATGTATTTGGCATGGAGCGCCCCGCTGAAGAGGCCGTGGAGCGAGCGGTAGGTGTCGACGAGGACGTCTTTTGCCTGTGTGAGGGGCGAGGGGTTGTAGATGAGGGGGCGGTCTTGGAGCGCGACGCCGAGGAGGAGGCGCTGCTGTTCGCGGTCGAGAGCGGCGAGGGCAGCATTGCGCTCTTCCGCATCTTCCATCGCCTCAATTTTTTTCTTAGAGGCTTCGAGATAGGGCGCGGTGAGCGAAAAGTCGGCTTGCGCTTTGGGTGTGACTGCGGGCAGCAGGTGCAATGTGCCTGTATCGGAGAGGGGCTGGTCGGTGCCGATGGAGGCGACAAGGGCGTTGAGGTCGCCTGTTTCGAGGGTGTTGTCAAAGGCGAGGTCGGCCTCTTTCCACGAGATGGGTTGCAAAAGGGTGGGATCGCGCTGCACGATGACGAGGACGCGGCGCGTTTGGATGGCTGCCATGAAGTCGGCGGCGCCGTTCACCGGCTGTCCGTCGACGGCGAGGATGCGATCCCCCTCTTGGAGCGGGGTAAATCCGGTGCATCGCTGGCAGGGCGAAAAGGCGCGCGTCTGGTCGGCCGGGTCGATGAAGTCGACGTGCCGTTCGACTGTGTTGCGGCTCGAGAGGTTATAGGGGATAAAGGAGAGGTTGGAGAGGTTCCCCTTGACGCCGGCGCTATGTTGCCAGTCGTCGAGTTCGCCCCGCTCATAGGCGGAGAACTTCAGGTCGCTGATCTTCACGCGGGGCACGCGGGTGTGGAGCAACTGGCCGTCTCGCTCGAGGGTCATGTAGGCGCTGGAATCGTTGATGAGCGCGCTGAGTTGCTGCATCGAGTAGAGCCGCTCGCCGTTGGCCCACACGATCCGGTCTCCGGGCTGCATTCCGGTGCCGATCATCGGCGACTCAGATGGCAGGGGCCCCTGCACAATCAGGTAGCGCGCCGGCGCCATGACGCCCACCGAGAGCATGTCTTCGTTGGCCGAGTAGGTCGAAAGGGTGTAATCGTAGGGGACGCGCTCGCCGGTGGCGTCGTCGATCTTATATCCGGCGATTTGGGTCTCGCCGTCATCCATGACCGAGGCCATGATCAGGTCGCGGAAGCCGTCAAACTGCCGTCCGTCGTACTCGCTGATCCAGTCGCCGGGGCGCACGCCCTTTTGATAGAGCTCCGAGTCGGGGTCGACCCAGCCAATGCGGTGGGTAAACTCGGCAAAGGGTTTGTCGCGGCCGCCCATGGCCCAAAGGGCGGTGAAGGCGAGCACCAAGATTAATCCCACGGCCCGAAA
>CAYGOG010000128.1:0-3287 GCA_964351415.1 uncultured bacterium
CCGGCACACTCGTCATCGCCGATGAGCGAGGCCCCGTTGCCATTGCGGGGATCATGGGCGGTTTCGATACGGCCGTATCGCCCGAAACCCACCGGATTTTTCTCGAAGTCGCCAACTTCACCGACATCCGCAAGACGACCAAGTTGTTGGGACTGCGCTCGGAGAGCTCGCTCCGCTTTGAAAAGGGGATCGACCCTTCCCTCGCGCCGCTGGCGCTGCAAGAGGCGAGCGCGCTCTTGGAACAGCTCACAGGGGCGCGCGCAGCGCCTAAATGCGTCGACACCCATCCGGCGCCGTTTGAGCGCAAGAAGCTGCGCTGCCGGCTCGCGCGCGTCAATCAAGTTCTCGGAAGCCGCCTCTCTCTCTCGGAGCTCGAACATCTGTTTGCGCGGCTCGATTTGCGGCCCCATGCAGTCGGACACGACACCCTCGAAGTGACCGTGCCGCTCTACCGGCTGGATCTCAATGAGGAGATCGACCTCGTCGAAGAGGCGGCCCGCATCTACGGCTACAATAATCTAGAGCGGCGCACCCCTCAATTTAGCTCGACCGCCATTCCACACGATCCGATGTTCCGCTTTACGGCCATGCTCAAAGAACGGCTCGTCGCGCTCGGACTCCAGGAATTTCTCTGCTCCGACCTAATCAGCCCCCAACTCGCGGCGCTGATCCCGCACACCGACCCGCTGAAAGCGCTCCGCGCCAAAAGCGAAGAGTATTCCACGCTGCGGCCATCGCTGCTGCCGGGGCTCCTACAAGTGGCGCAGCATAACGCCGCGCACCAGACGTTTTCTCTCCAGGCCTTTGAAATCGGCAAAATCCACTTCCGGCGCACCGATCCCGTCGAGACCTCCATGGTCGGCCTCTTGCTCTGCGGCCACGACGCACCACACCACTGGGAGACAAAATCGCGGCCAACTGACTTTTACCTCTTAAAGGGGAAAATCGAAGCGCTCTGCGCCTCGTTGAAATTAACCCCCACATTTGGCCACTCGACCCATCCCCTCTTCCACCCAGGGCGGCAAGCCGTTCTCTCAATCGACAACGAGGCGATCGGAACACTCGGCGAGTTGCATCCCGAACTGACAGAGAAGTTCAGCTTGAAAGAGCGGGTGTTCTATGCCGAGCTGCACCTCGACGCCCTGCTGAAGCGGTGGCATCCCCATGTGCAGATGGAGCCGCTCCCCGCCTATCCCGCGTCGGAGCGGGATTGGACTGTCTCGACAAATCAGACGGCAGCCCACTTCTTCGATGCGATCCGCTCATTCCAGTCGCCCGTGTTCGAGTCGTTTGCGCTACTCGACCTCTATGACCACGACAAGGGGCGCAACCTCACATTCCGCTTTGTCTACCGCGATCCGCTGAAGACCATCTCAGCTGAAGAGGTGGAAGCCGTGCACGCCAAATTGCTCGCCCACGTGACCTCGCATTAGCTATACCGCTATTAGCTGAAAAGTAGCGATTCTGTCTCGAATGCCCTGTATCCTCGCCCCAAGCTCGTCCACTTTACTCACCCCCACCACCCCAGGCACTCCTATCGGGGCCCAAGGTCCTGTACAGAACACTGTCCGAGCGACGTTGTGCATCACCTGGAGAAAGGGAGTCCACCTCAGGTTCAACGCTTCTACTCGCCTCAGCTTCTGCTGCTTCTGCTCTTCTACGCTCCTCTGCTACTGCGCTTCTACCCTCCTCTACTCCAGTAGCATGAGCAGCGTAAACATCGTCGGCCCTCCCTAGATCCTCAAAGTTGTCGCGGCATCCAGGGGCGCGATAAACTGAAAATGCCCAGGTACGATTAAGTCTTAGAACAGCCCAAGAATGGCCCTCGTTTTCAACTGTTCCTGCAATCTTGATCTCTGTTCCAAATGGAAAGACGTGAACCCTATCGGCCTCCAAAGAAGGTCTCTTCCTGACATTGAGTCCTCCTTCTCCTCGCACAATAACGCGTACTTTTCTGGCAGTGCCCTCTACTTCCTCATAACCTCTCGGGAGACCTGTCGGGAAAATTTCGAAACCCCGACGAGAGAGCCTTACATCCCCGTTTGTCACATTGACCCACCACTCCATTCTTGGAATACCAGCTGCCATAAAAGACTCCTTGTATATCGAATTTGGACAAGGATTTTTTCACTGCAAATATTTATTGTCCACAGATTTTGCGTGACCTGTAATTTTTCGAATGGGGCAAGGTCACACCCATGCCAACCCATTTCCAATCCTCATTGTCTCCTCTCATTGAATCGCGCGTTAAACGAAAAATAATTTAACACTCACAGGAGTTGTCTGGAAATTATTTCTGCACACTGTCTAAGATGGGATCAGAGATTTTTTTTCGGAGGCTCTCGATGCGTCGTCCATCCCTATTCATTGCGTTTACCGCTTTACTCACATCCTGTGCCATGTCTGACGATGGCAACTCGATTGTCTCGCACGAATACGTGCACAAGTATGGATTTCCAATCAGCCAAGCGGAATGGGAAGCGCGCGAGCAAGATGGCAAAGAGGTGCTCGTCCTCGATAACGGGGTGAAAGTCACCCGCACCTTTGAAAACGGCATCCTCCACGGCCCTTCCACCTTCTCCTTCCCCCACTCCGATGTCGTGGAAAAACTGCATGTCTACGAAAGCGGCACACTGCTCAAGCAACTCGTCAACGATTCCAACGGCTTGCCCCTACGCGAAGAAGCCTACGGGTTTGACGACCGCCTCACCATCACCCTGTGGAACGAGAAAGGGGCACCCCTCTCGATCGAAGACTACGAAGGCGACACCCTCCTCGAAGGGAGTTACTTCACCCCCGACCACGCCCTCGAAGCGAAAGTGGAAAACGGCCTGGGTGAACGGGTGCGTCGCGAGCGCGATGGCCTCCTCTTGAGCCGCGACTCGATCGTCCACGGCGCGATGGCCGCCCGCACCACCTACCATGCAAGTGGCCAAATCCACACCATCTCCCATTACGACAACGGACAACTCACCGGCGAGCAACTCAAATTCACCGCGACCGGCCGCCCCCTCATGGCGCTTAACTGGGATCACGGCACTCTCCACGGCACCAAAGTCGTCTTCCGCAACGGGCAAAAAGTGGCGGAAATCCCCTACGTGCACGGCGTCAAAGAAGGCGTTGAGTTCCACTACGATGAACTCGGCTATCTCACAGCCGAAATCAGCTGGAACCACGACAAACGGCACGGCCCCACCAAGCTGCACAACGATCAAACAGTAGAAACCGAATGGTTCTTCGACGGGACGAGCGTCTCGGCAGAGCGGTTCCCACGCCTCGCGAACAAC
>CAYGOG010000129.1:0-3251 GCA_964351415.1 uncultured bacterium
TCCCCAGAGCCACCGCGTGCCCCCCCAATGCGCAACGGCCCGTCCAAATCGCATCGACCCGCCCCGTCTTCTCGCGAGCCGCCTTCAGCCTTGCGACATACGGCTCTGTATCGACAAAACCCAGCGGATCAGCCGACGCAATCTCCGCAAAAAACTCCTCTGCGCTCCCCTCATCCGCCAATAACGCCAACCGCTCCTCGAGCGACAACCGGTAGTGGTAGGCGCACTTTGGACAGCAGTTCAGGTTTTTTTGCAGCTCCGTCGCATGCACCAACTCTGAGCAGCCCGAGCATTTTACCCAGCCGCTAAAGCCATCTTTCTTCGTCGACTGAATTTTAATTTTCGGCTTATTGCGCGAAAAAAGTCCCATACATTAGAGCGAATTATGCAAAACCATCCCATTAAATTACACAATGGCTTTTGCGTACAACCCTTCGATCTCTTTCCAATTGAAAATTTGCCAAATCGCCTTTACATAATCGGCGCGTACGTTCTTGTACTGCAGGTAGTAAGCGTGTTCCCAGACGTCGATTCCCACAAGCGGCACCAGGCTCACCGTGCTGAGCGGGTCCTGATTGGCACAAGAGGCCAGCTCGAGTCGCTTAAAATTTTTATTGTAGCCCAGCCAGCCCCAACCCGACCCCTGGACGCCCACGGATATCGCGCTCAGCTTTTCTTTCAGCGTATCCAGCGATCCAAAGTCCCGGTCGATCATCTTGGCCAGCTCGCCCGACGGGCCCGCTGCACCCTTCCCCTTAGGGGCCAATGTGGTCCAGAAAATGGAGTGGTTGACGTGGCCGCCGCCGTTGAACTTGATCGCCGATTGCAGTGCAATCATCTGCGCCACATCGCCCTTCGCTTCGGCTTCGCGGTATTTGTCGACAGCTGTATTGAGATTCGCCACATACGCCTTGTGGTGTTTCTCGTAATGCAGCTGCATGATCTCCGCGGAGATCACCGGCTCCAGCGCATTAAAATCGTACGGTAGCGGGGGCAGTTCATAGCTCATAACAGTCTCCAAAGCAAAAGCCAGAAATGTATCACATGAGACGGAGAAAAAAAACAGGATATGCAGGATCACCCCTCGCTAACGCTCGGGGGCAGGATATGCAGGATGACTTTTTATCCTGCCTATCCTGCCGGCCCCCCGTTAGGGGGGACGTATCCTGCCTATCCTGTTCCTCTCATCTTAGCTGCTGTAATAGGGCCTATTGCCGTGAGCTTAATCCCCGCTGGCAGCTCTCCGTAAATGGCCAAAAATCCCTCCACGGTCGACGGGCTTGTGAACACAATCTCGCTCACCGCGCTCAAGTCGGGCGGCTCGCCCGGACACTGCAGCACCGTCTCGTACAGCACGCACGCCACATGCGCAATCTCCCTCTCCGCCAAAAACCGCCGCAAGTGCGGCCGCGCTCTGCCCGAGTGCGGCAGCAGCGCCAATCCCCCCGTCCACCCTTCAAACAGCGCCATCATCCCCTCTTGCGTCGCCACCGGCGCCACCCGATCTGCCTTCGCACATGTCGCGCGCCCAATGGCCCACACCTGCACCTGCCACGGCTGCGGACACACCGCGGCCCAATACTGCGCCGCGCGCGGGCTGGTCAGCAGCAGGTGCGTCACCTCTCCCCACCGCGCAAGCGCCTCTTCCACATCCGCGCCGCGCCGCGGCTCTGTCCGAATCACCGGAAAATGGACCGTCCCCGGCCTAGATTCTAACCCCAGATTTAGGATCATGATACCTTTGGAAAAATTGCGCCACCGCCCGATCTCCCGCCCGCGCCACCACCGCAAGACGCCCCTGCAGCGGCGCCGTTTCGCCCGGAAGCCGAATCCGCTTCCGATTGATTTGCAGTCGGATGAGCGCCGCCTCCGCCACCACCACTCCCTGCACCTCGCCCCGATCGAGCCGCGCCAGCCGCTCGCCGATCGTCCCCCGCACATCGCAAAACCGCGCGTCGGGCAAAAGCTCCCGCACCGCCTGTTCGCGCCGCTGCGACGACGTGGCAATCAACGCCCCTGGCCGCAATGCCTCATTGTAAACCAGCGCATCGCTTGGATCGACACCTTGCGTCACCGCTACAAGTACCAGCCCATTTGGCAGCGGATCGGGCAGATCTTTCGCCGCGTGCACCGCCGCATCAATCTCCCCCGCAAGGAGCGCCTCATCCAACTCGCGCGTAAAAAAGTCGCACTTGCCCAAAGAACGGAGCGACGTCGTCCGATCCCGATCGCCCACCGTCGTAAAATAGCGGCACGGAAACGGCAGCGCCAGTTCCGCCACCTGCGCCCGCGAAAGCGGCGAGCCCCGCGCGCCTAACCTAATAAATGGCGGATCGCCTGCTCGACCAAATCCACGCCGACCAACTTGATCTTCTCCTGAATGGCCGTCGCGATCCCCTTCAGGTTTTTCTTCGGCAGTACACATGTTCGAAACCCCATCTGAATCGCCTCTTTCAAGCGCGCTTCTACGCGACTGACCCCGCGCACCTCGCCGCTGAGACCCACCTCGCCAAACACCACCGCATCGGAGGGCACCGCGCGGCCCGAGTGGGAGGAGGCGATCGCCGCCAAAATCCCCAAATCGAGCGCCGGCTCCACAATCTTCAGCCCGCCCGCGAGCGCCACAAACACATCGCACCCCGCAATCGAGTATCCCACCCGCTTCTCCAGCACCGCGAGCAACAGCCCCAGCCGATTGGCATCCAACCCCGTCGACCGACGGGCCGGCGTCGAAAACGCGCTCTGCGTCACGAGCGCCTGAATTTCCAGTAAAAACGACCGTCCCCCTTCCAGCCCCGGCACAATCGCCGACCCCGACACCTCTTTCACCCGCTCCAGCAAGAAAATTTCCGACGGATTGGGCACCTCGGCCAAGCCATTTTCCACCATCTGAAACAGCGCAATTTCATCGGTCGGGCCAAACCGGTTTTTCAGCGATCTGAGCAGCCGAAAGCCGTGCTGCCGATCCCCCTCAAACTCCAGCACCGCATCGACCAAATGCTCCAGCACCTTGGGCCCCGCCAGCTCGCCCCCCTTCGTGATGTGTCCTACCAGAAACGTCGCAATCTTCTGCTGCTTGGCCAGATGCATAAACTCCATCGCCGCCTCGCGCACCTGCACCACCGACCCGGGCGAAGAAGGCAAATCGGGCTTGTACACAATCTGAATCGAGTCCACCACCAGCGCATCGGGGCGCACCGCCTCCACCTGCTGCCGAATGGCCCCCAAATTGGTCTCGCTGAGTAAAAAAA
>CAYGOG010000130.1:0-3156 GCA_964351415.1 uncultured bacterium
AGTTTTGTTCGGGCTTTTTTACGCACAACTTTGCGCTCGATCTCGCTGACCTACAAGAGGTCAGCTTCGATCTCCGCGCTTTGTTGTGCGTAAAAAATCCTCTCCAAAACTAAAACTTATTTCCGATCATTGGTATTACTAAATGGAAATCCCTTATTAATAGGGATATCGAAAAAGAAGACAAACGACTCTTCGCCCGGATTGCGACGGCCTAAACTCGCATTGCTCAAGTGGTAATAGTGGACGCCGAGCCGCCGCGCATCGGACCAGATCCACGCCAGCTCAATGCCGGTGCGGAATTCGATCGGATAGCCGAGATCCTTGCCGTGCCCTTGCCAATAGCCGCCGGCGGCAAATCCGGGCGAAATTAAGATGTGCGGGATGAATGTGAAGTCGAAGTTGATGCCGAGATAGCCATAGCCCGATCGCCGAAACGTGGACATCACGCCGATGAGCGGCCGAAACGTCAACCAATCCGCCGGCTGCGGCAACCACCACACGGTGAATTTGTACTCCATCTCAAATTCACCTGTCCGATGCTTCTCGCGCATGATGTCGTACACACCCCCCGCAACAGAAAAATAATCGACACATGAAAGCGGCGTTGCGACGAGAAGCGCGGCAATGAAAAATTTTTTCATACGGAATATTCTTCTCTTTCTATATCTTATCTGGTCTCAACTTGCACTGGAGGAATTATGTCAGCATCCGTTAGTGGGTTCAGTCAGCCCGCCGCACCGCACGCGCAACCCGCGCGCCCTTCGCTTGCGCTTCGCGTTACATCGCTTGCGCTACTTTGGCTCAGCGTTACATTCATCGCATCCATTATGATGCCCCCGCCTTTTGCGTTTGCCTTTTCCTCGATTACCTTAATCGCCGGCCTCGCCCTGATCTTTTCTTCCGATGATCCGTCCCCTGCATCCGGCTCTGCCAGAGTCATGACGCCTCCTACTAGAGAGAGAGTTGTACTCTTTGCAACGCCCGATCAGTCCACTTCATCCAGCTCTGTCATAGTAGTGACGTCTCCTCCCAGAGAGACCAGAGGGATAGGTGTAACCTTCTCAACGCCCCCTGCACGGAGAACCCTGGCTCCCACACCGGCATCCGAAGGCCAACGCGTTCCCGCCGCGACTCGCGCCGCGACTCCCGGTTCTGCCTTTACAACTCCAGGTGCTCCCACGCCGCCATCTGCAGCGGCAGCAGCCCAACGGCGCCCAAGAGTTCTTGCTACTGAAGAAGCAACACAAGGACAACCCGCCCATGCCGTGAACCCCGCAGCAGAAGGACCTCGCGTCCCCAGTGGGATACGGCGCTAAGGAATCCTGTGACAAAAAAAATGAATACGTATACGATACCCCACTCAAAATCAATGGATGAAATCTCATGACACCTAAACGAGCCTGGATCCTCACCGCGATCATCGCTCTCCCCCTCGCTCTTTGTGCCGATGAAGCGCGAGTCGAAACTTCCGTGCGATCGGTCGACGAAACAACGCTTGCCGAATGGACCCAAGAAGGCTCCCCTGCAGAAGAGGGGATGATTCTGGAGTCTAGCTACCTCCCTCCTACGTATCTGGATCTTACCTGCTACTTCACCCGCGCCGTGAAATACGACGGCTCGGAAATCGAACTCAACGACGGCTCTGTGTGGGCGGTAAGCTCCTGGAATCGAGCCCACGTCCTTAGCTTTGATACCAGCGATCCGCTCTATCTGACCCCCAATTCGGGGTGGTTCTCGACAGACGGGTTCCTCCTCGTCAATGAAAACAAGGGCTGCAGTTTGCCCGTTATCTTCCAGCAACCTCCCTTACTCAACACGCCTTGTACTTACCAAATCGTCAGCCTCGAACTGAATAATCGTATGATCTCGCTCAGCAATGGCCAAACGATCATCCACTGGGACGTCAAGCCGAGCGATTTCGGTATGTTCGCACAGTTTAAAGTGGGAGACTACGTTCTTCTCGGGCGCACCTCAGGGTTCCGCTCGTGGATGAGCCGTCCCTATTCCGACCTTATCATCAACATCGCGATGCAGGGACTTCCCTACGTCCGCGTTCATCAACTCTAAAGGAGAGAACTTTATGGCATCAGCAACATTAGACACCCGGGGGGCAGCATCTGCCGTCTCGACCGCCAACACAGCTCAAACGCAACGCCCTCTTTGGCAACGTACCATTGGAAGGATCACAATCGCAGCAGCGTTCGTCTTTGCGGCAAACCTTGCTGCATCCTATGCACTGCCTGTGCCCTATAATTTCTATGCAACTGCGGGCGTCGGCCTTCTTGTCTTAGGAGCACTCGTCAAATGGTTCTTCAGTGCAGCCAGCACCAAAAAAGCAGATCAGGCGGCAGGAAGCGATCCAGCTCAAACGCTCGGCGCGCGTCGCCCTTCACAAGCAGGCCGGAACGCGACACGTGACCTCGTTCTACCTGCTGCTACACCCGAGGCAGCTTCGCTAACCGCTGAAGCCCCAGCAGAGGCCCCAGCACCCGCACCTGCGCCCGCAGCAGCAGCACGCGGTGGACTCTTTGGTCTTGGTCGTCGAAGATCTGCTGAAAAAGCATCTCCTGCTGCAGCGGCAGCGTCTCCAGCTGGAACGCCAGCGCGCCGCGGCTCTGGAGAAGGTGCAGACGCTCTTCCCCGTACTGCGTCGGCTGGAAGCGTCAAAAGTGTCGCCGATAGCGCAAGCGCTGTTAACACAAGCGGCGAAGGGCAATAACCAGGGTATTTTCGGCCAGAGAGGACTTCCTCTCTGGCTTTTTTTATGGCGCAGTGTTGGAAATGCAAGGCAACCCTTGAGGTGCCCCGCGTGGTTCCCTTTCGAGCCACCTGTGCGGTGTGCGATGTCGATTTGCACGTGTGTGTGAATTGTCGCCACTACGCCCCCGGCAAACCCAACGAGTGTGCAGTCCCCGGGACTGAATGGGTACGCGACCGGGAAAAATCGAATCTGTGCGAAGACTTCGCCCTCAAAGAGCCCCCTCCCTCCACTCAAAAGTTTAGCCGCCTCTTCAAAGATTATCCCAATGATCAGAAATAGGCTTCAGTTTTGGAGAGGATTTTTTACGCACAACAAAGCGCGGAGATCGAAACTGACCTCCTGTAGGTCAGCGAGATCGAGCGCAAAGTTGTGCGTAAAAAAGCCCGAACAAAACT
>CAYGOG010000131.1:0-3113 GCA_964351415.1 uncultured bacterium
GCTCTAAAGTTGTAATTGGTTAGAATAGTCATAATTCTTTTTAGAGGACTTGAATTATGGCAGCCAGATCCATTACCCCACCTCCTAGGACTCCACCCGCAGCTGGATACGGCACGCCTCCCACCGACCAAAACGCCCGCGTTCGTTCCGCTTCCCTGTACGGTCTCATGAGTCCCGACGGTGCGCGGCCAAGTGCACGCGCAGCGCTTTCTCCCTTTCGTCAGGCTGTGCAGGACATCCACAACAACAAATCCTTTACACATGCGGGGATCTCCTATTCTCTCCGTTTGATTGCCCATGGAACAGCCCAAGCGGTATTTGAGGCTGTGGGTACAGATGAGACTGTGGATACAGATCTTGTGGTTAAAGCGCCCCTGCTGAAAAGAGGCTTTGATCCCCTCCCTCCCCTCGAGCGACAAATCGCGTTTTATCGCCGCATCCTGGATGAGCGGCTCATCCCAGTGACCACAATACTCAACGTCGATACAGCCGTCGCTGAAGGTGCGATCCTGGCCCACAAGTGCCATCCGATGAAGCGGGCCGACTACACGGAGGCCCACCTCGCGACGATCAAAGAGCTCATCCAAGAGTGCTGGAATCGGCAATTCCCCATGGACATCACCCCTGAGAACTTTGGACTCGACGCCGCAGGGACACTCACCCTACTCGACTTTGATCCCGGGGACGAGGTCGATGACATCCCCTTTCTCATCAATAGGGCGATCGAAGCTTTTGCAGGCGACGACGACGCGCTGAAGGCCGATCTCACTCCCAATATGAAGAAACGGGCGCGCGAAGGGAGCTCCTCAGCTACAGAGTCGATCTAATATTGCCATTCTGATACTAGAAAACTATGAGCGATCAGAAACGGATGGACGCCCTCCGCGCCTATTCCCATGAAATTCACACGTGGGGCTCCATTGGGCAGCTTCTCCATTGGGATCAAGAGACTTACATGCCGCCTGCCGCCATCGAGGCGCGGAGCCAGCAGATCGCCCTACACGCCCACCACGTCCACAAACTGAAGACCAGCCCCCGGATGAAGCAGCTGTTGGGGCATTGGGTCGACTTAAAAACGGGGCGGATCAAAAAGCGGGGCCTGAGCCTCGACGAGCGGCTCATCTTGCGCGAGTGGTACAAAGAGTACTGGAGATGCACCAAGCTCCCCGCCTCGTTTGTGCGGCAGTTTTCAGAGCTCACCTCTAGGGCCAGCCAAGCGTGGGCTGAGGCCAAGCGAAACAATCAATTCGAGCTGTTTGCCCCTTACTTAGAACAAATTGTCGCGATGAATCGGAAGAAAGCCGAGGTGCTCGAGTACGACGAGCATCCCTACGACGCCCTGCTCGCGTTGTATGAGCACTCGATCAGCCACCGACGGGTCAAGAAGATCTTTGGGCGGTTGAAAAAAGAGCTGGCAAAATTGTTGCAGGAGATTGCGCAGGCCAAGCCGGTCGACGATTCGTTCTTGCAAGGGGGATTTGACCCCGAGGTGCAGATGCGGGTGGGTAAAGAGATTTTGGCGCTTTTGCCGATCGACCCCGAACGCAACCGGCTCGACGTCTCCTCACATCCATTTTCCATTGCGCCTCACCCGAACGATAGCCGCATCACGACGCGATTGCTCGACAACCCCATGAGCAACCTCTTCTCGGTGCTGCATGAGGCGGGCCACGCAATGTATGAGATGGGGCTGCCCCTGGAGCACTGGGGCACGCCGCTCGCCGAGGCGGTCTCGCTTGCGGCCCACGAGAGTCAATCGCGCTGGTGGGAAACCCGCATCGGGCGGAGCCGCCCGTTTTGGCAATTTGCCTATCCACGGCTCAAAGAGGCGTTCCCCGATCACTTCCGCAAGGTGTCGTTCGACCAATTCTACCGCGCGATCCACAAGGTGGAGCCGTCGCTGATTCGGGTGGAGGCGGACGAGGTGACCTATGGTCTGCATGTGATCCTCCGCTTTGAGATCGAAGAGGCGCTCATCGAGGGGAAGCTCTCCGTTGCCGATGTGCCGGCGGCGTGGAATGCCCAGATGCAAGAGCTCCTGGGCGTTACGCCGCCCAACGATACCCTGGGGTGTCTGCAAGATATCCACTGGTCGCTCGGCGATATGGGGTACTTCCCCACCTACACGCTGGGCAACCTCATGGCGGCGCAGCTCTTTGAAACGTTTGAGAAGAAGTTCCCGCAGTGGGAAAAGCGGGTGGCCAAGGGAGACCTGGCGTTTATTCGGGACTGGCTGCAGAAAGAGGTGCATCAGCACGGCCGCCGCTACAACGCCGACGAGCTGGTGCGCCGCATCACGGGGAAACCGCTCTCCGAAAAGGCGTACGTGAAGTACCTGCGCGATAAGTACCGCGCTCTCTATCAGCTTACATAACCTGTTTGAGGCGGGCTTGGCGGCGCTCTTCTGCCTGCGCATGCCGCTGCCGCTCGATGTCGGTTTCGGGGATCGCGGGAAGCACTGGGATGGGCTTCCCCTGCGCATCTATGGCCACAAAGGTAAAATACGCCGAGAAGACGTCTTTCTGCTTGCCCGTGCGAAAATCCTCCGCCACCATGTGAACGCCGATCTCAAGTGAGGTGCGCCAGGTGCGGTTGATCGCGACGTTGAAGAGGAGGATATCGCCCTGACGGGCAGGATTGATGAAGCGGACTGAGTCGATGCCGAGGGTGACGCACACACAACCGGTGTGCCGCTTGGCGACAATCGCGGCGAGGGTATCGGCGATCTGAAGCGCGCGGCCCCCAAAGAGGGCGCCAGAGGGGTTGAGGTCGTTGGGAAATACCTCGTTCGCCTGATTGACGAGGGCGGTTGCAGAGATAGGCTTGCCTTCCATACCCCTCCCTGTAACAGGAAGGGGCATTTTCGGCTAATAACAGTATATTACCGTTTTGAGAATTGGAACCGCTTGCGAGCGCCGGCGCGGCCGTACTTCTTCCGCTCGCGCTTACGCGGGTCGCGGGTGAGGTAACCGAGGGCTTTCAGCTCAGAGCGGAGGGTCTCTTCGGTCGAGAGGAGGGCGCGGCTGATGCCGAGGCGAGTCGCCACAGCTTGTGCTTCGAGGCCGCCGCCTTTGACGCGGATGATGAGGTCCACTTTCTCAGGGGTGCCGAAC
>CAYGOG010000132.1:0-3111 GCA_964351415.1 uncultured bacterium
GTAAGGGAGGTTGATTCGGAAGAGGTGGCGGGCGAGGAATTGGTCGAGGGGCTTGATGGCGTAGGTGACGACGGTGGGGACATTGTGGAGGGCAAGTTCGAGGGTGACGGTGCCCGAAGTGGCGAGGGCGAGGGTGGCGCGCTGCATGAGGGCGCGCGAGTCGAAGGTGTATTCGAGGGGCGTGTTGCCGGCAAGCGATTGGAGGAGGGGAAGGTGTTGAGGCGAGGCGACGGAGACGGCGCAGGGGAGTTGCAGGGCGCGGGCGGCGGCGAGTTGGAGCGGAAAGTTGCGGGCGATGGGAGCTGTACGGCTGCCGGGAAAGAGGGCGATGAGGGGTTGGGTCGGTTTGGGAGGTGGGGCGATGGCGGTGAGGGGATGGCCGATGTAGCGGGCGTCGAGGTTGGGGAAATGGGCTGGCTCAAAGGGGAGGAGGCAGAGGAGGAGGTCGAGGTGGCGGGCCATCGATTGGGCGCGGGAGGCGCGCCATGCCCAGACGGAGGGGGCGACGTAGTGGATGAGCTTGCCGCGGTAGCCGGCTTTGCGGAGCGAGCGGTGGAGTTGGAGGTGGTAGTCGGCGTAGTCGAGGGTGAGGACGGCTTGCGGCTTGAGGTCGAGGATGGCGTTGCGCAGGGAGTAGAATTGCCGGATGAGACGGGGAAGGGCGAGGGCGACGTCGGTAAAACCCATCACTTGGAGCGACTCGATGGAGCCGATGGAGTGAACGGGGTGTTGCCGCATGCGGGGGCCGGTGACGGCGTGGATTGGGTAGGGGAGGTGAGGCAGGAGCGAGGCGCCGTGGAGGTCCCCGCTCGCTTCCCCGCACGAAATGACGAGGCTCATCGCCGTTTGCGGCGGCGGGGTGGGCGGGCCGAAGGGTTGGATTGGAGCTGGAAATGCGCTTCGGTCCACAGGGTATAGGTGGGGAGGAGCGCGGGATCGAGGGCGGCACGGAGGCGGAAGAGGTCGAGGGAGAGAGAGGTAAGCGGGTCGCGCGGGAGGCGAGGGCGCTGAATCGGTTTATTATCGAGCGGAGTGAAGCGGAATTGGGAGGCGAGGATAAAGGCGACCATGCCGCCTAATTTGCGGGGGAGTTGGAAGAAGGGCTCAAAGAGGTCGCTTAAGAGGTCGTGGCTCCACTCGGAAATGATGCCGAGGTGGGGGACTTCTTGGGTGATTTCCACTTCGCGCTTCAGCTCTTTTTCAAGCATGGGGAAGAGGAGCGCAGAGAGAAGGAGGGCGCGGTCGAGGGGGCGCTCGTTCCGTTTGACTTCGGCGTCCATCTCGGCGAGGAGCTGGTAGATCGGGTGTTCGGTGTGCCCCTTGAGCGTGCGGGAGAGCTCGGGGAGGAGCGGCTCGAGGAGGCCATACTCTTGGAGGAGGCGGAAGAAGGGCGCTGACGATCCCGATTCGAGCATGCGGAGGAGCTCTTCGAGGACGCGCGCGGGGGAGCTGTTGAGGATTTGGGCGCGGCAGGCGACGAGGGCCTCATGCGCGTTGGGGTCGATTTTGAGGTCGAAGCGGGCGCAAAACTTCAGGAGGCGGATCATCCGCACCGGATCTTGGGTAAAGCGTGCGTCGGCGGGGCCAATGGTGCGCAGGAGGCGCCGCTCGATGTCGAGGAAGCCGTCTACGTAGTCGATGACGGTTTGATTTTCGGGGTCGTAGAAGAGGCCGTTGATAGTGAAGTCGCGGCGGCGCACGTCTTCCTCTTCAGAACCCCACTCGTTGTCGCGGACGATCAGCTCGGTCGATTCGATGTCGCCGGCGCGGAAGGTGGAGACCTCAATTACTTTAGAGCCGAAGCGGACGTGCGCGAGGCGGAAGCGGCGGCCGATGAGGATGCAGTTGCGGAAGATCCGCTTGATCTGCTCGGGGCTGGCTGAGGTGGAGATGTCGAAGTCTTTGGGCCGCTTGTTGAGGAGGAGGTCGCGCACTCCGCCGCCGACTAAGTAGGCGGCGTGGCCCGCCTCGCGGAGCCGTTGGATCACTTGGATGGCGTGGGGGTCCACGCGGTCGGGGGAAATGCGGTGCTCTTGGACGGGATAGACTTTCGGACTCATGTAGTACAGCTCAGTTTAACTGATGGAGGTATTTGCCTAAAGGGACTAAAAAAAAGAGTTTCAGGTATGAGGAGGATATGGGGTTTCAGCGGCTTGTGTTGGGTACGGCGGTGGCGGCGCTTCTCTCGTTGGGCGTGCTGGTGGGGGTGGGGCGCAGTCCTGTTGCGTTGCCGCGTATGCCGATGCAGGGGAGGGCCGATGCGCGCCATGAGATCGTATTGGTTGAAGAGCCCACGTGTACCGCCTGTCGCCTCTTCTATGAGACGGTCTACCCCCGCTTGAGCGCTGAGTATGTGGCGACCGGGCGGGCGAAGATGAAGCTGTTGCTGGTGTCGTTTTTGGATGGCTCTCGCCCGATGGCCAACGCCGCCTTGGCGGTGGGGCGCGATGCGCCCGAGCAGTTTTTTGCCTACTTGGGGGGCTTGTACCGGATGCGAGGCGAGGTGACCTCAGAGCAGTTGGTGGAGTTGGCGCGGACCGTGGGGAATATTCCGCTGCCCGCTCTGGAGGCTTGCATCAAAAGCGAGTGCATGGGGGCGCAGCTCGACTACAACATCCGCGCTGCGGAATCTCTGATGGGCGCCGACTATGGGACGCCTGCCGTGTATCTGAACGGGAAACGGGTGGAGCCGCTGACCTATTCGCAATTGACGGGGAGCATGCAGTGAACGGGCGCACGCTTCTCTATATCGCCTGGGTGATCTCTTTGGTGGGACTTGTGGCGAGTCTCTATTTAGGGGAGATTTCGGGAGTTCAGCCATGCCCGTTTTGCTGGTATCAGCGGGTGGCGCTCTATCCGCTGGCGCTGATCTTGGGGATCGCCTGTTACCGCGATGATCGCGCCATTGTGATCTACGCGCTGCCGCTGGCGCTATTGGGGGCGGCGATCGCCTTATTGCAGACGCTGCAGGTGTGCACAACTACCTGTCGGCCCACGACGTTATCGATGCTCTCGATGCTCGGGTTTTGCGCGATTGCCGTACTTCTTTTCCTGGTGCGGAAAGTCTCTATCAAGTAATCTTTTGAGACTTATGCAAGTCTGTGATGCACT
>CAYGOG010000133.1:0-3110 GCA_964351415.1 uncultured bacterium
GTCGGGTTGGGCGAGGGAGCCGAGTTTGCCGCCAAAGAAGTCGTTCTGTTTGAGCTTTTTCGCTGCGGTGAGCGCGGCGATGTGCGCGATGGCTCCCGAGGTTTCTAGGTGGGGGTGGCGGGGCGACCCTTTGATGGGGAGCTTGAGGACGTAAGAGGGGGGCAGGCCGCGGATGCCGAACACTTGATCGAGGGTATCGGCCGGGATGCCGAGGATCATCCGAAGTTGGTCTTTCGGGAGGTTGATTGTGCCCCAGGTGCAGATGTGGAGGGAGTCGCCGATCAGGGCGTCGAGGCGTTGGGTTTTGATGACGCCGTTTTGGATAGAGAAGTAGAGGGGCGTAAACCAGGCGTTGAGCTCTTCTGTGGCGGGGGAGAGTTTGTGTTTGGCGACGCCGAGGAGGGTGTGGAGGAGGGAGGCGTTGGAGCAGATGACTTGGCCGAGGTCGAGGGTCCCTTCGAGCAGTTTCACTTGGTTCCAATTGAAGGGTTGGTAGGGAATGGAGGTTTCGAGAGGCTCGATCTGGAGGCGGATGGACTTTTGGGATTTGATGGCGGTGAGGAAGAGGGGGTTGAGGTCGCTCAGGGCGGAGTGGGCGAGGATCTCGTTGAGGGGGAACCAGGCGATGAGCGGCTCTTGGAGGGTGAGGGCGTGGCCGTCGAGGTTGCCGTGGAATTCGAGGGCGGCAAGAGAGGAGACGACGGTGAAGTTGGCGGTGCCGGTGTTTTCGGTAAAGCTGAGAGAAGCTTTGAGGTCGACCCGGTCGCCGAGGAGTCCTTTCATGAGCCCTTTGAGGTGATAGCCGAGGGTGTCGGCGATGAGGTCGACAGCGGGGCCGGGGAACCGTTTCGCAGAGGCATCGAGAGTGGCGTGGAGGGGGCGCAGCGAGGTGACGGTGCCGGTAAGGCCAAACGAGCCGGGCGCAGAGTCGATAGAGGTGGAGCCGGCGATGGTAACGTCGTAGGAACCTGCGTCGGTGGAGGCGATCTTTACGGAGACGTTATTGAGGGAGGAGGAGGGGGGGAAGAGGAAGGTTCCGTTGTCGAGTTCAGCGGCGCCACGGGGCGGGGAGCGGAGGAGTCCCCAAAGGGGGACGTGGAGGTCGAGCCGATCGAAATGGGCGCGGAAGGTGTCGCTGGCGTAGTCGGTAGGGCCGAGCACTTGGGGACCTTGCCAGGTGAGCTGCAGCTCTGCAATCTCCCATGAGCCGCCGAGCTTCAGGGAAAAGGCGCGCCCTGCGAGAGCGGGCGACCAAGAGAGGAGGGTGGGCAAGAGGAAGATAAAGAGGACGGCGACGAATAAAAAGGCAGATAGGCGCTTCACAGCTCTATCCATATCAAAACCGAAGGTGTGTTTCAAGTTGTGTCCTGAATTCCTCCAAGACAATTTGACAAGGGGGCAGTTGAGAGCGAAGCGGGGCAAGCCATTGAGTCCAGCTTGCTTCGACATTGGATCGCCATTTCGGATCCCAAAAATCGGAGTGAGATGAAACGAAATGCCCTTTAGGTTCACACTTTTTGCGGAGCAGAGAGATGAGGTCTAATGGCTCGAAGTGGCGGGGATAGGTTCGGAAGAGGTTCCAGAGATCGTACACATCGCGAGACCTGGAGCGACTCCATTCCCGCTCATGGAGTTTTTTGGTTGTGGCTAAGATAGCGGTCAATTTTTCAATGGCGATTTCTTCGAGTGAATAACAGGGGATTTGACAGGGGGGAATTTCTGGATATGAGGAGAGAACGGGAAGGATTATAGGTGGAGTTAGGACCGACTCGTGCAGGGTTATTTCAACCATCACGGTTGTCAGGGGTTGCCGTTGCCAGGGAAATCTCGCTTGAATTGTGAATGCCTCTTGCCCAAGTGGGTGATCCGATTTTTCGAGATAGCGCTTCCACTGCAATGTGAAATCGCCGATTTCGGTGATCTTTTCTTCCACAAGGCGCATGGCGATTTCGATTTGCTTGACGAGCGTAATTCCGGTAAGGGCGGCTTGAGTTGCTGTGAAGTCGAGATCTTCAGAGAATCGGTACGAATCGCCAAAGTAGCATTTTCTCAATGCGGTTCCCCCCTTAAAAACGGCACGGTTTGAAAATTGTGGGTTTTGGCTCAGCCCCCATAGAATCCAGGTTAGGAGGTAGTCCTTCTCGACCGTTCCAAGGGGAACAGCGCAATCTCTTGCGGCTTTTTCAAGGGTGAACCTTAGATTCACCGAGATTCTCTCGAATCATCCATTTGCGATTCCATTGCCCTTTTGCAGGTCCTGTTGAGTCCAGCTTGATAAATCCTTTTGAGGGGACTTTCGCGAGGCGAGCATAGGCGCGAGGGGGAAATTTTAAGTACTCTAAGACCCACCCAAGCCGTTTGCAGGCAGAAAGATTGAGCTGAAGAGCGTATGCAATCAATTTTTTTAGATCAAGGGAGGACGCCCCCATTCGAAATGCATAGAGTACTTCCTGAAAGCCTCCCAAAAACTGAGGGGTGAGGAGGCCTTGCAAAACGGTTCTCTCTGGGTCGGTGATTGAAACACGAGTGTCTTGAATCCAAACTTTTGCAATTCCGAATAGATGGTCTTTTGAAATGGAATGAAACCGATACTGTTTTAATTTGGGTGTGTTCAATTTGCGTGTGGGACCCGGAACAAAGACATCGATCTGGGAAGGGATCTGTTGGGTGAGATGATGGTACATTAAAGCGGTCCAACCGCCGATGACGCCATGGGGGGCCAACACGTGAGCTATTTCGTACTCGTGAGGGGGCGTGAATCCCGACTTGGGACCTACGCAGTAAAGCCCTCGCCGAATGGAGTCAATCCATCCCCCCTTTTTCAAGCGGTTGAGAACCACGTTCAATGAGCGAGGCGCAAGCCCTACCTGGGGAGCGATTTGCTTGGCTTGGGCAAGTGTGAAGAGTTTATGTCCCTGTTTCACTAACTCGTGGAGCATCTGTAACCCCAGGGCGCTCGATCCGTACATCAAAACACCAGATCCTTATCTTCTTGTTAACTTACAAGCTTTCGGATATATCGACAATAGGGGTGTGCTACTCAACGGTGACGGATTTGGCGAGGTTGCGCGGTTGGTCGATGGGGCAGTTGCGCAGGCGCGCGATGTGGT
>CAYGOG010000134.1:0-3076 GCA_964351415.1 uncultured bacterium
TGATCGCGACGCTGGCCGACGTCGCTGGCGGCTATGCCGGGTTTTCGCTGATGGGCCCGGATGACAGCGTGCTCACGGTCGAATTCAAGCTCAATATCATGGCGCCCGGCGACGGCGAGGAGCTTCGCGCCCGCGGACAGGTCATTCGCTCGGGCCGGACGCTCACCATCACCCGCGCCGACGTGTTCGTGCGTAAGGACGACCACGAAACCCTGTGCGCGACCGCGTTGCAAACCTTGATGCGGATGGCGGGCAAACGGGAGCAGGACCAGTTCTAAAAAGGGGAATTATCACCTTGACATAGTAGCGTCTAGATGATGCGGTTAGCCTTGTTTGGGACAGGAGGGTGCAATCGTGGCGCATGGGAAGGCAAAAAAGGGCAAGAGGCTTACAAAGACAGGCAAGTGGACGCTCACGCCGAAAAAGGGACGGAAGCGCGAGTTCACCGGTACGTTGAAGAAGACTTTGAATATCGGCGCAACTCGGATCGCCATTTTTAGCGTGCCAAAGTCGTTCTAAGTGGCTTTCGCTTTCGAGCTGACTTTTTGGTGGTGAGGTGTTTCGGTCCACTCTTGGCCGCCGCGCTTACGGCAAGCCTAAAGCGTTCCCATCCATCTGGACGTAGTTCAACCTCCGCTCGCGTCTTTTCGGCGGTCTTAGCTTTAGCCATTGCTCGCCTCTTTCAGTCCCTCGAATAAGGGACCTGGGCCGGGAGGCGCGGGAGGACTTGGCGGCTTTCCGATTATAAGTTTTTTGCCATCCGCGCGATCAATTTGACCGTTCAGCGCGATCAGATCGTCTCTGTCAAACGTGTGCAATTCGTCGATGTTGTAGCGCAATGCTGTGGCAACGTGAATGGCGTCTTGCGGTTTCCTAATCTTCGGATATTGCCTCAAGACCCGACGAGCCAACGTGCCTATATCCAAATCCACTTGCGCTAATTGCACATAATCTTGCCGGACGTAATCGTCGAAAGCCTGATCTTCGGCTGTCGGTAATCCCTTTTGTTCTCCATCACATTTTTTCTTAAAAACTTCGGCTAACGTAAAGGTAGAAGTCCAGATTTCGACTTCCCCCTTTTGCGCGCGGTCGATGACGTAACGCAAAACATCAATCTTGTCGGCCTCTTGACGTATGAGGCCGATCCACGCGCACGCATCCCAATAATATCTGAGCTTGTCAGCCAAGGTCTCCGTCCCGCAATTTTTCTAAATACTCACTGGTTTCCATGCCTTCGGTAAAGTTTGGGTCGTGGATGTCATGCAGCGTCATTTGGCGCGGACTAATTCGGGAAACGTCTTCGGCATGGACACGCTTGATAGAGCCGTCTTTATCGTAGACGATCTTGCCTCGGACAAGGACGCGGCGGTGCTCCCAAACATCCTTGAAATTCGCCTCGTTCGCTATCTTATCTCGCACTCCCTCAGGAACGCGGCACCACACCGAAGAGCGAGACGTGCGCTCTTCGATCTTAATCGCCGGTTGCTCATATTCGGTTCCGACCTCCAAGAGGCGTCCTTCAACCGAACCCCACTCCTCGCGTGCCCGGTCTTCGCTGAATAAAGCGATGACGGATTCTCCCTTAAGAACCTTCAGAGCCACATCTGCAACGGCAGGAGTTACAACAACAGGGGGCTTGTCGTGATACAGCACAACAGTAGTTCGGCCGACGCCATTCTTATTTCGCGCAAGAAATCTATTCGCCCGGCCGAGGGACTTAGGATTTTTCCATCCTTCGGGCATTTTCCCTTCGCTGGCAGACTTCATATTTTTCTCAAAAGCATTTTTTTGGGCACGGGCTATCACATCCACATTCACCGCAGACACTAAGCTGACCGCCTCCGCCTCAAGCGTAAGAGGATTGCTCTTGCTCGCGGAAACTATATTCCAAACTATCTGCTCGTTAGTGTCGTCGTCGGCATCCATCAGCTCGAATATGTCGAGAACTTGGCGCATTGCGTCCTGCACGGACAACACGCCTATATGCGAGCCGGGAGCCTCCACCACGATTTTGATGCGTTCGCTCATTGGACGGATGAGTCCCGATAGGTTAAACGCTTTCCAACAATTCCCCTGACCGACTTCGTCATCCGTTCGGCGTCCTCGACACCGAGGGCCGACCGCTCATTGTAGCGAAAATCAAACTCAGCAAGATACCGCTTAAGATGTTGCTGCGATACGTGATGGTACGTGCCGTGGATGCCGCGTTTCATGATCGAAAAATATCCTTCGATCGTATTCGTATGGGTGTCGCCGCGCACATATTCGCCGATGCTGTGGTTGACAGATTGATGACGCTCAAACTCGCTACCAACACGCTTAAGGGCTCCGCCTTCATCGGTCACGACCACGCTGGCACCATCGATTTGCGCCTGTAAGATCGGGCGCAAAGTTTTTGCATTGACCGCGGGCACATGCTGAGAACGCACACGACCGCCGCGCTCAACAAGGGCGACAACAGCCTCCTTGCCAGTTCCGCCAGTCCCTTTGTGCTGGCGCTTGCTGCGATGCTTGTTCTTTTCGAGACCACCAACAAAGGATTCATCGACTTCAACCGTCTTGCCATCGCCGCCGAGCATATCAGGATAGGTCTCCCGAAGCGATTCACGAACGCGATGGCAAAGAAACCAAGCGGTTTTCTTGCTCAACCCAAGGAGGCGGCCGATTTGAAGGGCACTCATCCCCTTCTTGCTCGCCAGCATGAGGTGAGTGGCGGCAAGCCATTTATGCAGGGGAACTTTGCTACGCTCATAAAGAGTGCCGACCGTGGCCGTGAAGGGTTCGCGGCACGCGTTACACTGGTATAGGCCGGGGCGGTGGCTATCGCCCTGCATGAGCGTGGCCTGATCGACTACACCGCAATGCGGGCATACCGGGCCGTCCGGCCAAAGCTCTTTTTCGAGCCATTTGCGCGCTTTGGTTTCGTCGTGAAAAATCGGGTTGGAAAGATCACTCATGACAATCCCCTTAGATAAGAGAATACTACGCCAAGTAGTCTACTATGTCAAGGTGATAATTGCCCTAAAAAGCGTCAGCCGATCAGGGTATCGACCAACCGCCCGGTCTCGGCAACCCG
>CAYGOG010000135.1:0-3063 GCA_964351415.1 uncultured bacterium
GGCTTTGTGGGTCAGTTGGTTGCGGAGGATGGGGGTCATCTCCTCAAAAGAGCGCGCTGGGTGCTCTTCGCGGGCGGCGAGGTAGAAGATGCGGGTGACCGGTTTCTGGGATGTGCGGCTGGAGGTGGTTGCGGCCCCGCTGTATTGCCCCACTTCGAGGGGCGCAAGGGCGGCGCGGTGGGCATCGGAGAGCGCGTCGAGGCGCGCGACGTACTCGGTGGAGAGGGTGGCGCCTTTGAGGGCGAGCGTCTCGGGCGGCTGGGTGAGCTCTGCGAGCACGTCGGCCGCGGCTGCGCCTTCGTTGAGAGTGAGGACGCGGTAGCGCAGCTCAGTGTAAGAGGGGTTTTGTTTGAGGTAGGCGCTGTAGGCGTCGCGGATTGTGTCGGGTGTGACGAGCTGGAGCGCTCGGTTTTGCGCGAAGATCCACATCATCCGCTCGATGATGATCTCCTGCCGCACCACTTTCCACGCTTCGTCGTAACTGAGGTTGATTTTATCGAGCGTGACGGTGATGTTGGGCCCATAGCGCCGCTCCATCTCTTCGCGCACTTCTCCGTCGCTGACGGGGAGCTCTTTTTCCTCGGCGTGCGAGAGGATGAGCTCGCCGTCGACCATCTCTTGCAAGACGGAGCGCCAGATGCTTCTGTAAAACTCAAAGCGGGCTTGGTTGGAGTGTTCAAATTGCGGGTAGTTGCGCAAAAATGTGAGGTCCATCTTCTTCTTCACGTCGAGGACGGTGATCGGGTGGCCATTCACCTCGGTGAGCACTGCGTTTTGGACGCCCACTTGTGCGTTGTCGGCGGGTGGCAGCGGGGCCGCTGCGAGCGAGGAGACGAGGAAGAAGAGGGGCCATTTCATGGGGATACCGTGTTAAATTGAAAGACGGCGCCAAAGAGCGCGTCCATGTCGCCGCTGCCGAGGGTGGAGAGGGGCGGCGCCATGAGGGTGAGTGGGGTGGTTGCGAGGATGTGGGCCACTTGTTGCTCGTTTTCTTCGGGCAGGAGGCTGCAGGTGGCGTAGATGAGGCGGCCGCCCGGTTTCAGAAGGGGGAGAACCGAGGCGATGATAGTGCGCTGCTCGCGAAGGAGCCGCTCGAGCATCGGCTGATCGAGCTTCCACTTCATGTCGGGGTTGCGGCGCAGGGAGCCGGTGCCGGTGCACGGGACGTCGAGCAAGATCCAGTCGGCTTTGCCGCGCAGTTGCGCCCATTTGGGGTGGTCGCTGTGGAGGAACTGGGCGTTTTGGACGCCGGCGCGGCAGAGGCGGTGGCGCGCGCTGTGGAGGATGGAGGGGCGGATGTCGTGGAGGTAGAGCTGGCCGCGCCCTTGCATGTCGACCGCGAGGGCGAGAGATTTGCCGCCCGATCCGGCGCAGTAGTCGATCCCTTGATCGCCCGGCTTGGCTTGCACGAGGGCGGCGATTGTTTGGCTCCCTTCGTCTTGCACTTCAAAAAGGCCCTCTTTGAACTCGGGAGTGGCAAACAGCGGTTCCCGCTTGGCGACGCGGATCGCATAGGGAGAGGGAAGGGGCGAGACGTCGAAGCGGTCGCAAAGCCGCGCGAGGAGCGCGTCGCGCGTGGTCTTAAGGCCGTTGGCGCGGAGGGTAATGGGGGCCGGAGAAGCGAGCCAGTGGGCGAGGGTCTCGGTTCGCTCGGCGCCGTAGGCCGCGAGGAGCTTTTCGTAGAGCCATTGGGGCAGGCCGAGCCGATCCCAAGCGGGCAGCGAGCGGTCTTGCTGAAGCGTTGCAAGCGGTGTGGAGTTCCAGAGATTCAGGCGCAGTTCCCAGCTGCGGGGAGCCAGCGTCGCGAGAAGCCCCTGCCAGCGCACCATCCCGTAGAGGGTTTCGCCGATCCAGTGCCGGTCGTGCGAGCCGAGGTTCCGATGGAGCTTAAAATAGCGCTTCAGCGATAGATCGAGCGGCGCTTGTTCAGAATCGTAGGCGCAGAGGAGATTCAAAAGGTGCTTCGATCGGAACGGGGTGCTCATAGAGGCATGGAGTGTATCAAAAGGGGTTCTTTAAGAGGACAAAAAAACAATTGAGTTTATGTTAATGGAGGTAGAATATGGTCGCATATGCTACGTTCCGCTTCAATTGTCCTAGCCCGATTCTCTCTCGCGCTTATTTTTCTCTTGGCCGGTGTACAGAAAATTTTGACTTGGCATGAGACCGAAACACAGCTCTTTCAGGTCCTTTCCGACTGGATTACCCGCGTCTCCTACTCCGATTGGGCGACCCGCGTCTTTGGGGCGCTCATTCCGTGGACCCCCTTTATCTTGATGGCGGCGACGCTGCTCGAGCTTGTCGGAGGCCTGTTTGTGTTGCTCGGATTTAAGGAAAAGCTGGGGGCAGGGCTCCTCATCCTCTTTTTGATTCCGACGACCCTGATTATGCATCCCTTTTGGTACCACGATGGACTTCAAAGCGACCTGCAGGGAATTATGTTCCTGAAAAACCTCGCCATCCTCGGCGGCTTGATCCTCGTGGCAGTTCATGGGGCGCAGGCGAAAGGGGGCGGAGGGTTCTCTTCCTTCCCGATGGATTGATGCGCAAGAGCCTGCAAATTTTTCTCAGCTTCCTCGTCGTCGCCCTCGGGCAACCGGGTTGGGTGGGGGCATTGGGGCCGTTTGCAGCGGTCGGAGGCTACGCGCTGTTTTGGGATGCGATGCTCCGGGTCGAGCGGCGCCGGATGTGGCTTGCGGCCGGTTGGTTTTGCGCGGTGAGTGCCGTGCAGCTCTCGTGGATGGCCTCTACTGAATACATGGGCCCGCTGATTGTCGCGGTGTATGGGGGGCTTGCGCTGCTTTGGGGCGTGCAGTTTGCGGTGCTGTCGCGCGGCGTGCAGCGCGATCTGTCGCTCTTACAGGTGGGCGCGTTGGCCGGATTTTGGGTGTGGATGGAGTGGATCCGCATCCACATATTGAGCGGGTATTCGTGGAATCCGGTAGGCCTGGCGCTCGCCGGGACACCGCAAGCGCTTCAATTTGTCTCAGTGTGGGGCGTGTACGGGTTGTCCTTCTGGGTGATTGCGACCAACTTGCTCTTCTTGGCGAGGCGGTATCGGTG
>CAYGOG010000136.1:0-2933 GCA_964351415.1 uncultured bacterium
GGTGCCCTACACCCGCGGCGAAGAGGTGTGCCGCCCCGCCGAGAGCATTTTGGAGGAGATCCGCCACCTGGCCGCCAAAGGGTACCGCGAGATCACCCTGTTGGGGCAAAACGTCAACAGTTACCACAACTTCCCCGATCTTCTCTATCGGATCGATCGGATCGACGGGATTGAGCGGGTCCGCTTCCTCACCTCGCATCCGGTCGATATCACCCGCGCGCTCATGGAGGCGATCCGCGATCTCCCTTCTCTCTGCGAGTTTGTCCACTTCCCCCTCCAAGCGGGCTCCAACCGCATTTTGCGCAAGATGAACCGCCTCTATACGCGCGAGGTCTACTTTGAGAAGGTGGCCCTCTTGCGCGAGATCGTCCCTGAGGTGAAACTCGGTACCGATCTGATCGTCGGGTTTCCAACCGAGACTGAGGCCGAATTTGAGGAAACGGTGTCGGCGCTGCGGCAGATCCGCTATTCAGCCGCATTTCTCTACACCTACAGCCCGCGCAAAGGGACGCCTGCGATCCGGTGGCGCGACGATATTCCCGAAGAAGAGAAAGCGCGCCGTCTGCACATCCTCATGGAGCTGCAAGAGGCGATTGCCAACGAGGAGCGGCAAACGTTCCTGGGGCGGGAAGTGGAGGTGCTGGTGGAGCGGTGGGATCAGGGCCAGTTAAAAGGGCGCACCCGCTGCTGGAAAAAAGTATCGTTCTTAGGCGATGTGTCCGCAATCGGCGCGCTGCAACGGGTTCGCATCCACAGTTTTGCCTCCGAAACCCTTCTCGGCATCCCCATCCCCCAACCGCAACTACAAATTATATGACAATCCACCTCCCTTTTTGGCGCGAGACTGAAACTCAACGCGCCACAAAGCGGGAGTGGGCTGTCAAAACATTTTTTGAAGAAGTCGCGGGCTATGCCTTTGCGGCCCACATCGCCAACTTCGCCGACACGAGTCCGTGGCAAAAGGGGGCGCTTCTCGCAGCCGGTGTCGGCACCGCCATCCTCAACGCCTTGAATCGGATGCTCTATGGAAGTAGCGCTCAGCTGCCGTGTCAGTTGCTGGGAGCTGCGGGGATTTGCCTGCGGATGCACACGGCGCTGCATGAGGTGGGTCACGCCGCGATGGCGCACCTCCTCTTTACAGGCGTCCGCACTAAAATCGACCTCAATCTCGGCTCCGCGCGCGGCATCACCCACGTATGGACAAAGGGGCTGCGCAATCTCGGCTTCGATCTGCCGCTGCAGACGCGCCTCGGCCTCTTCAACGCTGGGGGCCCGCTCGCCTCGCTTGCCGTCGCTACCTCGGAGCGGGTCTTGGCCGAATCGCTCAACAGCGACGCGCTCCGCTTAAGCTCGCGGATCGACTTTCTCTTCCACACCCTCTACGCGCTGACAGCTTACCGCGCCCATCCAGGGCAATTAGGACACGACTTTGTGGGGATCCGGCGGCGCCTCGGCATCCAGCCGGCAGTATGCGCGGCGCTCATTGCGACGGTGGGCCTGGCCCTTGAGGTCTACTCCTATTTTAAGAGCCGCTCAAAGTCGTCTTCGGAAAGTATTTTCGTCCCCACTTCTTTGGCCTTTGCCAATTTGCTTCCGGCATCCGCGCCAGCCAGGAGGTAATCGGTCTTCGCGCTCACCGAGCCGGCGACGGTGCCGCCCCGCTCTTTGATCAGCGCCGTTGCCTCGTCGCGCGCGTATTTCTCGAGCGTTCCGGTTAGCACAAACGTTTTTCCCTCAAATGGGTGTCCCGTCGCCTTTCGCTTCTCCGCCCGCAGCGGATGCACGCCCGCCTCCAGAAGCCGCTCGATCTCATTGCGGTGCTCTGGATCCTGCAGGAACTCCGCGATCACCTCGGCGGTTTTTTCGCCTACGCCTTCGACCTTCAAGAGGTCGCTCACCTCCATCTCGAGCAAGCGGGATACCGTCCCCGCCGCCTCCGCGAGTAGCTCCGCCGTCTCTTTGCCCACGAGCGGAATGCCCAATCCCATGATCAACCGCGCGAGTGGACACCGCTTCGACTTCTCGATGCTCTCGAGCAAATTGTGGATCGACTTTTCCTTAAATCCTTCCAGCTCAGCAAGCGCCTGCGCATCCAGGTGGTAAATGTCGGACGGGCGCGAGACGAGCCCTTTTGCCACCAATTGCTCGGCTACTTTTTCCCCTAAGTGCTCGATGTCGAGGGCGTGCTTGGAGGCATAGTGGATGATCCGCCCCAGCCGCTGTCCGGCGCACCTCTTGTTGGGGCACCGCACCGCCACCTCCCCTTCCCGCCGCACCACTGCGGCGCCACACGCGGGGCACTCTTGCGGCATGTGCCACGCCTTTGATCCGTGAGGGCGTCTCTTGTGGTTGACCGACACTACTTTGGGGATCACATCGCCCCCCTTTTCGATCGTCACCCAATCGCCCACCCGAATGTCTTTGCGCGCCACCTCTTCCTCGTTGTGCAGCGTCGCCCGCGCAATTGTGCTCCCCGCAAGTGGCACCGGCTCCAGCTCGGCCACCGGCGTCAAGACACCGGCGCGGCTCACCTGCACCGTAATCTCCGCAATGCGGGTCTCCGCCTGCTCCGGCGCAAATTTGTAGGCCACGGCATAGCGGGGCGATTTGCCGGTCGTCCCCAGCTCTTCCCACAATTTCAGCTCGTTCACCTTCACCACAATGCCGTCGATCTCAAACGGCAACTCGTCCCGCACTTTCTGAATCCGCGCGGCAAATGCCATGATCTCGTCCAGATTGCGACACAGCGCTACGTGCTCCTTCTTCGCTATAGGTAAGCCCCATTCGCGCAATAACTGCAGCGTCTCCATGTGCGTCTTCTCGGGCGACATCCCTTCTGCAATGCCGTAGCAGACGATCCCGAGCTTGCGCTTCGACACCTCGCGCGGATCGAGCAGCTTCAGCGAGCCGGCCGCCGCATTCCTGGGGTTGGC
>CAYGOG010000137.1:0-2912 GCA_964351415.1 uncultured bacterium
CATTAAAATTTATTTTACTAATTTACATTCAATCAACATATTGATAAGATATCTTAAACAATCTAACCGTATAATAAAAAAGGAAAATACCATATGGCAGCACCAACAGCAGGATTCGTACGACTTGTAAACCCACCAGCAGTTAGCCTTCCCGTAGCCCCACCAGCACCTGAAGGAACCATCAGTCTAGCAGAAATCGATCAGCGCGTTAAAAGCGCTGTAAAGAAAGCCATTGCATTCACTTCTCTTGCTTTTGCAGTGGGTCTGGGGATTGTCGCTTTAGTTGTAGAAGGCAAAGCACACTGCTAAGGCTCAAACACCACGAAAGAGGAAAAGACACCCTTTTCCTCTTTTTTATTTGACAGTATGTTAAGAATTTGCTATTATTTTGATATGAAAACGCAAGAACAGCACCCAATCTTAGCCTACGCGTTCTATGCCCCCTGGTATTGGGTTTCCGCCCAATAACAACATCCAATTAAGCCTCAGATCTTTACGCAAAACACTCCGCACCGAAAGGTTCGACCACAAGACACTCAATTAGGACAACCATGAGCACTGTAGAAAACCCCCCTCTCCCACCAAATACTACCCGCGACTCCTTTTGCATGGACATCGACCCTCACTGCCTCAAGGATCCGATCTCCCCCGATGTTGCAGCCCTACTAGCAGATCCCGACCCCACCCCGACTCCTACTCCCCCTAGCTTGTTCGGTAGGGTCAAGGCGTTCTTCCAAAAACCCACCGGTCAAGGGATCGGATTTGGCATCGCAATACTCTTAATTGTCACTCTTATGTTGATCCTACTCTAGCGTCTCCAAAGTAATCGATCCCCATCGCGTGTCTTACCTCTTGCAGCGTCTTATCTGTAACGGCGCAGGCCCGCTCAGTCCCCTGTTTCAAGAGAGCCATGACGTGTTGTGGATCGCGCGCATATTCGGCGCGGCGGCGATTAAAGGGCTCGAGGAGCGCGATCAGCACATCGGTCAGCCGCTTCTTCAGCTTCACATCGCCTAAGCCCCCCCTCTGGTAATGCTCTTTCAGCGCGGCCACCTCTTCCCTGTTCGGATCAAACGCGTCCAGATAGGTAAAGACCGGATTCCCCTCCACCTTGCCCGGATCCTCCACGCGGAGATGGCCCGGATCGGTGTACATCGCGCGCACCTTCTTGGCGATCTCATCAGCCGTATCGGAGAGATAGATACAGTTCCCCAGACTCTTGCTCATTTTTGCTTTGCCATCGGTACCGGGAAGACGCGCCATGGTAGAGGTGATCGCCTCCGGCTCGACGAGGACATCCGTTTTATAAATCCGGTTGAACTTGCGCACCACTTCAACCGTTTGTTCAATCATCGGGATCTGATCGTCGCCGACGGGGACGAGCGAGGCTTTAAAAGCGGTGATGTCGGCCGCTTGCGAGATCGGGTAAACCATAAAGCCCGCCGGCACCTCTTCGCCATATCCCTTTTGGACGATCTCGAGCTTGACAGTGGGGTTGTGCTTGAGCCGATTCCAGGTGACAAGGTTGAGGTAATACTGCGTCAGTTCAGGCAGCGCCGGAATCAGCGATTGAATGCAAATCGCAGTGAGCTTGGGGTCGATGCCGACGGCGAGATAGTCGAGCATCACCTCGAGGATGTGCGTCCGGATTTTCTCCGGTTCTTCGGCGTGATCGGTGAGCGCCTGTGCATCGGCAATCATCACGTACTGCGTGTGCTCGTGCTGCAGTTTAACGCGCGCGGCAAGAGAGCCCACGTAGTGACCGAGATGGAGACGCCCGGTGGGGCGATCGCCGGTGAGGATGATCTTTTTCATAGAGAAACCATCATATGTGAAGAAGGATTTGAACGAAACGGCGAAAGTTTGGTAGGGTAAGGGACAAGAGCCAATTGCAAAACTCCGATGCCGAGAAAAATCGATGATTTTGAGGCCGTTTGCGAGGGCAGCCTGGGCTGCCCGGACCCTTCTGATGAGCCCAACCCCCTCGTGGGGTTGGCGAAGAGGAAGGGTCGCAAACGGCCTCAAAAGGGCGGTTTTGCTAGGTATCCGAGTTTTGCAATGGGCTCGCAATTGAGGCAACTATGCGTTTCGGCTCCCTACTCCTATCCGTTCTTCTCACTGGATGTGCCACAGGCTCCATCCCATTGGCCCGCTATCATGAAGATGGGCGCGCGAAGCCCATCGTCGCCGTTGCATCGGTGATCGATGCGACCTCCTCTGAATTCCCCTGGAGTCTCTCGGAAGAGTTGACCGATTCGATTGTCCACAAAGTCTCTGAAAAAGGGGTGCTCTACGTCAACTCCCCCGACGGCATCGCGCTTGCCGACAACCCATTTGGCTCCGACCTCTCTTGGGTGAAACGGGAATTTGCCGACCAAGAATTTGCCGTCTTCCTCGAGTTGGTTGAACACGAGACCGTCCCCGCCAACATGAGCCGCAAACAAGCGGCTAACCTCTCGCCGCAGGAAGTCTCCACCAACCTCAACATGGCCGTGCGCCTCCGCGTCCTCGACCTGCGCGGCGACGAGCCCCGCATCGTCCTCCAAGAGATGGTGCGCGAAAGCTACTACACGCCCAAATCGCTCCTGCGCCCCAACTACGCCATCTCGGGCTGGGGCACACAGGAATACGCCTCCACTCCAATGGGAATTGCGCACGGACAGCTCGTCCAAGAGGTCTCCACCCGCCTCAACGACTACATCCTGCTGGCAAAAAGTAGATGATGTTGTTAGCTGTCTTGGGGCTAGGAGCGCTCGGGGCCCTCGCCCTGCTGATCGCCTATCGGCGCGGCTTTTTCCTCTGGCCCGCGGGTTTCGCCACCTGGCCCCAGCCACAGATCACCCTCATGGTCCTCTTCCTCCCCTTTGCCCTCTACTTTGCGGTGCAATTTGGCGTCGTGACCCTCTTTAGCC
>CAYGOG010000138.1:0-2884 GCA_964351415.1 uncultured bacterium
AAGAGGGAGAGGCCGCCGCGGATGTTGTGCACGTGGCCGAAGACGCAGATGTCGACTTTGTATTGCTCGAGGAGGGCGGAGGCGCGCGAGGGCTTGAGATCGGCGCTAATGGGCGGATAGTGGGTCATGGCGATCCGCGTTTTGGCATCGGGCGCAAGAGTTTTGAGACTCATCTCGAGCCGCTGCAATTCCCGCTCGAAGATCTTCTCGCCGAGGTCCTCTTGAATGGCCTCTTCGGTATCGCGAGCGCGCGGATTTTCGCGGAATTCAATGAATTGCCCGAATGAGTATTCGGGGGTATCCCAGAGGCGTGCGCCGGCAACGGCGATCTCTTTCCAGCGAAACGAGTTGTTTTGGATGACGTGGATAGAGGGAGGCAAAATGGAGGTGACCTGTTTGAGCGAGCCCCACCAGTAGTCGTGGTTCCCCTTGATCATCACCTTGGTGCCGGGCAATTTGTGGATCCAGTCGAGGTCGGCCTGCACTTCGTTGAGGCGCATGGCCCAGGAGATATCGCCCGGAAGGAGGACGAGGTCGTCGGGGTGGATTTCACGGAGCCAGTGCTCGGCGATCTGCTCCGCGTGCCGCTCCCACGCAGGGCCGAAGACATCCATGCTCTTATCGGGAACGCCAAAACTGAGGTGGAGATCGGCGAGAGCCCAGACTCGTGTCATGAGTCTAGGGTACTATAATTCGAAATGATCGGGAAGGTGGGTTCCGGCGGGGACGACGATGATCCCCTCGCGGATATAGATTCCGTCGCCGTCGTATTGGTAGCGGCCCTGCCGATTGGTGAGTTGGACGTTGTGGCCAAGGTGGACGTTTTCGTCGAGAATGGCGTTTTCTAGGGTGCAGTTATCGCCGATTTTATTGCCGATGAGAATCGAGTCGCGAATCGAGGCATTCTCGCCGATCCGGGTGCGCAGGCCGATGATGCTCCGCTCGATTGAGCCGCTGGCGACGGTAGCTCCTTCGCAGAGGATGGAGCCGTGGAGGGCGACTTTGCCGAGTTGAGGGCCCGGTAGGTGAGAGGGGCGGGTATAGATAGGGCGCTCTTCGTTGTAAAGCTGGAGGCGGCTTTTGGATTCCGTAAGTAAAAGATTTGCTTTATGATAAGACGAAACGGTTCCGATATCTTCCCAATAGCCGTCATAGAGGAAGGCGTGGCAGTTGCCCTCGGCGACGGCGGAGGGGATGAGGTGTTTGCCGAAGTCTGCGCGCGGGTCGCGGGTGAGTAGGTCGAATAGATACTGTCGCTTGAAGACGTAAATGCCCATGGAGGCGAGGCAAGGGCCCTTGGGATCGGAGGGCTTTTCGACAAAGTGGGCGACGCGGGTGCCGTCGAGCTGCAGGATCCCATAGCGGCGCGCCTCCGCTTCGGGGACGGGCAGGGCGGCGAGGGTGAGGTTGGCTTGGGTGTGGATAGCGAAGTCGACCATGGCGCGAAAGTCGATGTTGTAGAGGTGGTCGCCCGACAGGATGAGGAAGTATTCGGCGGCGGTGCGCTCAAGTGTGGAGATGTTTTTGCGGACGGCGTCGGCAGTCCCCTCATACCACTCAGTTTGGGGAGTGAGAATTTCGATTGATCCGCCTTGGAGGTGGTAGGTGTGTTGGATGTGGTGGCGGAGCTCGTCGGGGAGCACCTGGGCGAGGACAAAGATGCGGCGGAATTTGGAGTGGAGGGAGTTGGAGAGGGGGATGTCGATGAGTCGATAGCGGCCGCCGAAGGAGACGGCGGGTTTGCTGTGGTGGAGGGTGAGCGGAAAGAGGCGGGTGCCTTGCCCTCCTGCAAGGACGAGTGTGACGACGCGAGGCTCCATTTCTTTTGCATAACCGGTTAGCGGTTATACCGCTATTAGCTGAAAAGTAGCCTTTTGGGCTAGCGCGAAAACTCTCGCGGTTCAACGATCGCAAAGAGCTCTGTATTAATTCAATACAGCGCTCTTTGCGATCGTTGAACCCCGAGGTTTTGGCGCCGCCCAAAAGGCTACTTTTCAACTAATAGCGGTATATAAAAACAGAGAGGCGTTGTAGCTGGAGCGGACGAAGGGGCCGGCGTAGACGTGGGTGAGGCCGAGGGAGTGGCCGTAGGCGGCGTAGGCGGCGAATTGGTCGGGGTGGATAAACTCTTTCACGAGGAGTTTCGAGCGCGAGGCTTGCAGGTATTGGCCGATGGTGACGATTTGGACTCCGGCTGCGTGGAGGTCTTGCAGCGTTTCATGCACTTCTGTGGGCGTTTCGCCGAGGCCGAGCATGAGTCCCGATTTGACGAAACGGGGGCGTTGGCGGGCGGCATGGGCGAGGACGGCGAGGGTTCGGTCGTAGGTGGCGCGGTTGCGGACGCGGGGCGTTAGGCGGCGGACAGTTTCGATATTGTGGTTGAAGACTTCGGGGCGGGCTGCGAGGACGGTGTCGAGTGCGACGGTATCGCCGGAAAAGTCGGAGGTGAGCACTTCGACGGTGGTGGAGGGGTTGTGGGCGCGGATAGTGTGGATGATGGCGGCGATGTGCGCGGCCCCTTGGTCGGGGAGGTCGTCGCGGGCAACCATGGTGACGACGGCATGGCGGAGTTGGAGGTCGCGGACGGAGAGGGCGATTCGGAGTGGTTCGTCGGCTTCGGGCGCTTTAGGTGTGCGGGAAAAGTCGATGTCGCAAAAGCCGCAGTTGCGTGTGCACTCGCGCCCGAGGGCGAGGAAGGTGGCTGTTTTTTTTGTGTAGCACTCGAAGCGGTTGGGGCACTTGGCTTCTTCGCAGACGGTGTTGAGGTTGTATTGCGCGAGGAGGGCGCTGGTTTGGGGAAGTTGGTTGCCGCGGGGTAGGGGACGGTGGAGCCAGGCGGGGAAGCGGCCAGGTGAGGTGGTGTCGGGGTTGTTGGGGAGGAGGT
>CAYGOG010000139.1:0-2801 GCA_964351415.1 uncultured bacterium
GTGTTAATTTATATTTTTATGTTGTTTTTTACATATAAAATAGTTAAAATGTTGGCGTGATAGCAATAATAAATGGAGAGGATTTGTATGGCTGTTCGGGCAAACGCTGATGAGGTTGTTGGGAGATTTGAGATAGTTAGGCGGCCATGGGGAGCCGACTTTGTGGAACTCCTGGCAGACGTCCTGCCACAGGCTTTACACAATCGCAGAGCATTCAAAATAGGAGTGATCGCAGGAGTCTGCCTATACGAGTGGACCAGAGAACTCACATACTGGGAAACTGCGCCAATGATGGGTCCGCGGACAGAGTCTGAAGCGCATTGGGAGCAGCTTTCCGCAGCAAGGGAAGACAAATCGATGGCATTGGTGGCCCTAGTTGCGGGTTTTCTACTTTTAGCGGCGTCGGACATTGCCCGGAATAGGGAAAATAGGGAAGTCGGATGGAGGGAATCGGTGGGCGTAGTTGCGGGTACTCTATTTCTACTATTCTGGCCTTTAGGTGTGCCTCCACGAGCATTGTCCAGTGGTGATCCATCGTACCTCCTCCCTGTTTAAAAGGGGTGGCATACTATCAAAATTTTGACTTGTGGGTAAGGCTCAGCCCCTAAGTAGTGGCTTTATATTAAAAAGTTAATTAACTTTAGTTCATTTCAGCTGTAAGTTATTATAGATACATGAAACGCAGCCTGCTTTTATTGACCGCTTTGTTAGGTGCCGGATCGATGATCCCCGGGGATGTCCCCCTTGTCACCCGTATTCTCGAAGCCACGGAACATCAGACGGGGACCGACTCGGTTCGCTCTGTCCGCAATGGCTACGAGCGCGGCGCCTATGCCCCGATCTTGAAGGAGCTCGATGATGATTATCGGCAGCACAAGGATCAGTTAGACGGGCTCATCCAGACTCGTCCCGGGCTGACCGCTGCAACCGAAACCCCTTCCGAGGTCGCCGCCCTCCTCCAGGAGCGCAATGCCCAGCTCCGCGAAGCGATTGCGGGCCAACCCAATCAGATCGTTTCCCACCAGGTGCAGGCCCTCCTCGAGTCGCCCCTGACCGAGTCGCAACTCGACGCCTGGAACCGCTTTGCGACCTACCGCCTCCTGCCTCCTGGCACAGCGGCGACAGCAGAGGAAAATCAACTTGTCGACCTCGACCTCGAATATGAGTACAAAGCGCTTCACCTCGAGTTGATTGCTCCTGAGGGGGCCAACAAGGCGGAGATCGGCCTGGCTCTTGCGATGGAACACCTTGAGAAAATCGGCCTCGTAGCGGCAAATTTTGAAGACGTGGATCTCAAGCAGGCGGCTTCCCATCTCGCCGCTTCCTTTGACTCCCTGCAGGCGCAAGCCGCTGACCGCTCTGCCTTGCGCGATCTCGCCCTTGGCAAACGGCCCCCTGCCAATGAAATCGAGGCAAAAGTAGCCTCGATCCTCGTCGCGTTTGAGACGCAGCGCGCCGACCTTTATAGGTAATTGTCCAGGATAGGAGTCGAACCTACACGCCTTTCGGCACCAGAACCTAAATCTGGTGTGTCTACCATTCCACCACCTGGACGGGGAATGTACGATTCTACTCGACCGCTCTTTTTATGCCACAATCTCGGCGTATCCGACAGAGCTTAAGTTAGTTGCGTAGAGCGCCCTCAAGGTGTATCAATTCAAAAAATAACTTCCTCTCCCATTTAAATACAAAAGTTAATATAATATTAATATTAAATTTGGATGGTTTAAATGGCTGCGCGTATTGGAGCGATTGTGGGGGGCGTGATAGGAGCTGGGCTGGGCTACTTCTATCCAGTAGACGATGTTCCCTTATGGAGACATGTGTCGACGTGTGCCTTGATGTGTGCCTTGGCGGGGATTGCGATGGCGGGCCCCCGAGGCGCATTCACGCAAGAGGGGTGTGAGGCATTCGCTGCAAAGGCGGCCTCCCTGCTCCCTTCTTCGCCGCCGATTTTAGAGCGGTATCAAGCCAAAAAAACCGCCTATCTTGCCAAATGGATGCTCTCCCATCCTACCGCACATGTGGGCGAGCAGGATAGAGAGTGGGAAGCTGTTCAAGATGGTACAGGGCAACTCCTCGCTGACAAAGCGATAGTCGAGGCTTATGTGGAACATGCGCGAGCCAATCCAGAATTTGCTGCTCTTCTCCAAACAATCCCATTGCAGAGTGCGTGGCTCAAAGATCCTTTCGGATATGCAATTCAGGGCGTTTCTCTCCCCGTTTTAGAGATCTTAGAACGGGCACGAGCTGCACTCAAAGTGAAACCGGTCGATCCAACTTTTGTCTTGACTCGATCCGCAGCGATTCGAACAAGCATTGCCTCTTACATACAAGATAAGCTGACACGGTATCATGAGGATGATCTAGCTCGCGCCGCGTTACCAGGAGAGCCTGCGCTCATACAAGGAACTCTATTCGATATCACGCGCTTGCCTGCAGGCGCTGCATTCACTGTTTTAGAAAGCATCATCAAAGAGAGCCTTCTTGTAGCGATCGATGAAACGAACGCTTGGGAAGAATGCCGCAGCCACGACTCGGTTTCGATAGGCGTTACAGCGATCAATGGCAGGCCCCTTGAGCCGATTCTCGCCTCTATTCTCCGAGAGATGAAGGCTTCGAGTACGGAGATGGTGATCCGGCCGGTGCGTCGCCGTGGCGCTATTGCGTCGCATACCGCTATTAGCTGAAAAGTAGCCTGTTGGGCGGCGCCAAAACCTCGGGGTTCAACGATCGCAAAGAGCGTTGTATTGAATTAATACAGCGCTCTTTGCGATCGTTGAACCGCGAGAGTTTTCGCG
>CAYGOG010000140.1:0-2794 GCA_964351415.1 uncultured bacterium
CAATCGTACGACCGCCCTCGCGGATCGCAAAGCGCATCCCTTCTTCCATCGCGACAGGCACAATCAGCTTGCCGGTGATGGTGACGTTATCGCCCGGCATCACCATCTCGGTGCCTGCGGGGAGTTCTACGGTTCCGGTTACGTCTGTCGTGCGGAAGTAGAACTGAGGGCGGTACCCGGTGAAGAACGGCTTGTGACGGCCCCCTTCTTCTTTGGTCAGGATGTAAACCGTTCCTTGGAAGTCGGTGTGGGGCTTGCACGTACCCGGAGCGGCGAGAACCATCCCGCGCTCGACGTCTTCTTTCTCGATCCCGCGGAGGAGCGCGCCGACGTTTTCGCCTGCTTGCGCTTCATCCAGCGTCTTGTTGAACATCTCGAGGCCTGTCGCAACCGTTTCGCGAGTGGGGCGAATCCCGACAAGTTCAATCTTGTCGTTGACGCGGACCACGCCGCGCTCGACACGACCTGTCACTACAGTACCGCGACCGGAGATGGAGAATACGTCCTCAATCGGCATCAAGAAGGGCTTATCGACTTCCCGTTTAGGTGTCGGGATCTTCTCGTCAACCGCATTCATCAGCTCGTGGATCGACTTCACCCATTGCGCATCTCCTTCGAGAGCTTTGAGGGCAGAGCCGCGGATGATGGGGACGCCTTTGTAGCCTTTCGACTCGAGCAATTCGCCCAATTCCATCTCGACGAGTTCGACCAGTTCTTCATCGCCCTTGCCGATCATGTCCATCTTGTTCAAGAAGACGACGATCGACGGCACGCCCACTTGGCGCGCGAGGAGGATGTGCTCTTTCGTCTGAGGCATGGGTCCGTCAGTGGCAGCGACGACGAGAATCGCGCCGTCCATCTGAGCTGCACCCGTGATCATGTTCTTCACGTAGTCGGCGTGGCCGGGGCAGTCTACGTGTGCGTAGTGCCGCTTGTCGGTCTCGTATTCTACGTGTGTTGCGTTGATCGTAATCCCGCGCGCTTTTTCTTCGGGGGTATTATCGATCGAAGCGTAGTCGCGGAAGCGGGCTTTCCCCGACTCGGCGAGCACCTTTGTGATCGCAGCAGTCAGTGTTGTTTTCCCGTGGTCGACGTGACCAATGGTTCCGATGTTTACGTGCGGCTTCTTCCGCTGAAATACTTCTTTAGCCATTGAGAATTTCCTCCAGTTTGGCTCTCTCTCGTTTCATGCCCAAGATAGGAATTGAACCTACGACCCCTTACTTACCATGCAAGTGCTCTACCACTGAGCTACCCGGGCATCTGGAATGAGCTGTTCAAAAGCCTGCTAGGTTACCGGATCTCCCGAATTACTTCAAGAGGCCCGTCCAAAAATTACTTTTGTCGGTAGACAATGCGTGCTTTCGTCAAGTCGTAGGGGGACATTTCGACCGTCACCCGATCGCCTGCATAGACCCGGATATTGCGCATGCGCATCTTGCCGCAAAGGTGGGCATTGACCCGCATCCCGTTCTCCAGGACTACACTAAAGTTCATATTGGGAAGGAGTTCTTCGACCTTCCCTTCCATTTTAATCGTTTCTTCTTTGGACATAACTCCTAAACAATGATACTATTGAACGCGATCTATGACCTTGATGTCAAGCCGTTTTGAAGAGCGGGTCGAAGCCCTCCGCGCCGCCTTCCTTCCCCTTGCCACTCCGGAGGCCCGTTACCACTACCTAATCGAGCTAGGCCGCGCCCTCCCTCCCTACGACCCACTCCTCAAAACCCCCGACCGCCTCGTCCCCGGCTGCCAAAGCACCCTCTACCTCGCCTCCCATTTCGACAATCAAAACCTTTACTTCACCGCCTTTTCCGACGCCCTGATCTCCGCAGGTCTCGCCGCCCTCCTCCTTCAAATTTACTCTGGACTTCCCCCCGAAGTCATTCTGCGCAAACCCCCTACATTCCTACGCGACCTCCCCATCCTCACCTCCCTCTCCCCCAGCCGCTCCAATGGCCTCGCCCACCTCCATCTCCGCCTCAAACAAGAGGCTATTAAAACCCTTCCATTCGTTGAATAAATCCCCCCTTCCCGCTATCCTTTTCGGCGATGGCAAATATTCCACGAGTGAATATAGAAGAAATTCCTTTGATTCCCCGAGCCCGTAAGCTCGAATCAGACGCGAAATGGATGCAGGCATTTGATCGGATCCGCTTAGTCGCATTTGCGGCCCTGATGATCACAGGCCTTGTCTCCCAGTTCTTCTCTCTTGCCATTCCCTATATTTCCCCCTTAGTGCTCTCAGGTATCACGTTCCTCTCTCCCCTTCTCATCGCATTCCGAGATCAGTCGCAAGAAGCCCTCCACAACTGGCAAGACGAGGCGGCCATGTATCGCCGCGTCGACGCCCTAAAACAAAACTTTCTAGAACAAGACGTCCCCCAAATCCGCGCCTTTGAACAGTTTCACCGCGAAAACTTTGAGCGGCTCAAGCCGGTAGTGACAGAGCTCCTCACGCCCAACCCCGATCGGACCCGTCTGGAGACCTATGAGCGCGCCCTCGAAGGGTATGGCAAACTCGAGCATGAACTCCTCCCCTCTGCGTTGGAGTCAATCCGCTACCGCCAGATGCGCGAAACAGGGGTCGTCGATCCCATCGACGTAAATCTCGGAATCCAGCGGGCGCTCACGCCTCAAGCCCGCGCCATCCTCTTGCGCCTCCAACACGACGACGTCTACTTGACCAAAGACGGCCGCGACATCACCGTCACAGAACTGATGAACGCCCCCACCGTGGACGCGATCTACCAAATCCTCTTTCCCCCTGCAGACGTGCCCCTTCCTCCGC
>CAYGOG010000141.1:0-2784 GCA_964351415.1 uncultured bacterium
CGATTGATGCCCCCGCCCCACATACCGATAAGGCCCTGGGGGCAGCTCCATCCCCACTATCCCGCGATTCGACAACAGCGGCGCAATCGCCCCCTCGGTAAATCCCTGCAACCGCACACAGGCGAGCCCCGACAAGAAGCAGACGACGGCCAACCGAATCCAGTTCACTGCAGCGCCTCTTCCATCGCCTCGTGAACCCACAGCGCAAGCTCCGGATCGCCGATCCGCTCCTCAAACTGCAGCCCAAAGCGGGTCACCTCATCTTGCCACGGGATCGCCCCGCTCCGGATGTAGCACCCAAAGTCAAATTCCACCGGCTGATTGCCCGCAAAGCCGAAGTTGCGCAGCACGTTGAGGTCGCGATTCACAATCCCCTTTTTCGCCCGCTGCGCGATCAGGCCAAAGAGCTGCCGAATCCGCTCCCGCTTCTCCGCGCGGCCAATCTGTTGAAAGAGCGTCTCCACCTGCACCGCGCGCCGCTGCACCAAAAAGCGGTATTTGTCGAGCGACACCCGAACCGACCGCCCCAACGGCAGCTCCAACGTCACCTCGCCCCACTCCCCTTCCGTCGGGTTTAAGTGCACAGCCAACAACCCCGTCTCCTCGCGCGCCTCCCAAAAGGCCAGCGCGCACGAGTTGAGGCTTCGCTCCACCCGCTCAAACGGAGGCACCTTCAACTTCTCTCCCCCCCAGCCCAAACACCGCTTCCAAAATGGCACCCGCGCCTTGTCAAAGCGGAGAAACTTCAGCACCACATCGCCCTGGACAAACGCATAGCACTGCGATCCGCGCCCCAAATAGCGAAAAGACCCCGCCACCTGGCCCACAGGCGCATCCCACTCAGCCCGAGGGGGAAGCTCAAACGCCAACTTCGCGACGTGAAAGCCCCCCGTCACCGACTTAAAGCACGCCGGCAGCGCCAGCATCAGCAGCGCAAACACACAGGCCCTCATCGCGCCTCCTGCACCCGATAAAAGGTCCCCACGTCCATCTGAATTGCACGGGTCCCATCCCACCCCACATTATTCGATAAATGGGGGTCTTTCGTCGCAATTCCCTTGGCTTGGCACTTTGCTTCCCACTCTCGCCACGACGCCCAGCCCAGCTCTTGCACGTCCGCGCTCATGTCGCGCAGCAGCTGACACCGCCGCTGCAACACAAACGGCGTCCCATCGAGCGACATCGTGTGCTGCCGCCCCAGTCGATCGGGCAATATCACCGACCCCACCTCGCCCCGCCCCAAATGGACATACACCACGCCCAACTCCTCGCGCAGCTCCTCGCGCGCAATGGCCAAACTCTGCATCAACCGCACCTGCCGCTGCGGCCGATCATAGCTAATGCCGTTGCGGAAATGGGGGCGATACCGATCGGCCCTGGGGATTTTCAGCACCAGATCGCCGCATTCCCAGACAAACATCTGCCGCCCGCGCCCCAAGTACCGAAACGGCCCGCGCAAGATCTCGCGCACCGCATCGGGCACCTTCTCCTCCCCCATCAGAGGCCACTCGCCGCAAATCCGCGCCATGCGAAACCCATCCGTCGCCCCATACCAAGCGCGGCCACATCCCCACGCAAAGCCGAGCAAAAGGCAAATCCGAACAGCTCTTTTCAGCAAATCATTTCTCATGATACGTTCAGGAATTATAGAGGTATTCATGTTTGCTTGGCACCCCCCTGTTGAAATTGTGGCGGAAGTTGTCGTCTATAACCCCTCTGGCAAGGCACACGTATCCGCCGCATACGCCAAGCTTACCCTGACCGACGCGGATCGGGAAAACATCGAGTACATTGTCACCACACTCGGCGAAAATGGCAAGCTCGCCCTCGGCATGCGCTACCGCTCCAAACTCGAAGAGCGCGGAGAGGCGGTCGGCCACGTGCACCCACTCAAGTTTTTCGCCGCCATCTTCAACCCCAACAAGCCCTATCTCAAAGAGATGATGGCCAAAGTGGAGGACGACCGGATCAAGTGGAACGCGTTTATGGAGAAGTTCCGGATCAGCCTCACGCGCCTCATGGAAGAGGACAAGCTCGCCTCCCTCATCGACGGCTTTGCCGCTGAGGTGGGCCATGCGACCGCCGACCTCACGCCGTTTTTCCACACAATGGATTGGGACGGCCTCGTCCGCTACCTCACTTTCAATTAAATTCCATAATCCTTTAGACTCTTCCCCCTTTCCAAAGGAGGAGTTGTATGTTCTTTACGCCCCCATCAGTTGAGATTGTCTGGCAAATGCCCATCGCGGGAGTCATCCGCATCCCCACCGATAAAAAAGACATCGGCGAAGCGCCCCCCTACTCGCAAATCCCCCACGACCCCGTCCACCGCGAGCATGTGGAGTGGATAATCACCACGATTGCCGAATGCAGCCTCCCCAGCCTCGCCATCAAGCGGAGCGAGTTTAAGCGGCGCGAAGCGATCATCATCGGCCTCCATCCGCTCAAGTTCCTCTGTTCCATCTTCAACCCGCACAAGCCGCATCTCAAAGCGTGCATGCAGGAGGTCGCCAATTACGGCGGGCTCAAATGGGACGGGTTTATGGGGGGGTTGCGTCCGAGCATGACCCGCGAAGCCGACCGCAACCGGCTCAACATGTACATCGACGACTTTGCGATAGAAGTGGGCGTGCACCCTTCCATCATCCGCCCGTACTTCAACACCCGTGATTGGGAAGGACTCGTCCACGCCCTCCTCGCTAATTAAAAAATAAGAGAAGGGGTTTTCCATAGGCAGTCGGGGGTTGCACCCCCTGCTGCCCCTGCAAAGGCTTTTTCTGACTT
>CAYGOG010000142.1:0-1264 GCA_964351415.1 uncultured bacterium
CACTCCCGTTTTCGTACACATTTGGAGTTTACCCATGTTGTTAAATATTGTTGCCGTGTTCGGTTTAGTTGCAGCAGCTGCTACTCCTAAATCCGAAGTATCCTCTGCTCTTGCACAAGAAGAGGCTGTTGAAGTTGTCGATGCGACATTGACAGAAGAAGCGGTGGAAGAGTTGCTCCCTGAAGAAGTAGCTCAAGTAGAAGATGAGCTTCTTCAAGAAGAAGCAGAAATCTTGAACTAAATCGGCTCTTCTCTCTATAGCGAAGGTTAGGGAGCTGCTTTTTTGCGGCTCCCGATCCGTTGGGGGAGAAGATGGGCCTTGCGCCCTGGGTTACGATTTGGACGCAGCCGCGCACAACCGTTCGTTGGCTGATTCAACAAGATCTCCGCACATCCGTCATTCTACTGGGTGCATTGCAAGGGGTTGAATTCCTCTTTTATTGCGCCTATTTTGCGTCTCTAGGGCGAGAGTTGCCCACAGCGTTGATTGTCACTTCAGTCGCGATCGTGGGACCCGTTTTGGGGATCACGGCGCTCTATATTTGGGCCGGATTGCTCGCCTTGTGGGGTAAACTCTTGGGCGGCAAGGCCCAAGCAGGGGAGTGCCGCGTCGTATTGGCTTGGTCCCGCATCCCGATGACCCTCTCTTTGGGGATGTGGCTCCTTCTGTTAATGGGGGCATCCCCCCATCCCTTTCTCTTTTCTGCACGAGCCCCCTCATCGCTCTTCATTGCAGCGATTTGCGCAATTGCCACCCTCTGGTCGCTGGCGTTACTCGTGGGGGCGGTTCGCGAAGTGCAGGGCTTCTCGACAATGCGCTCAATATTAAGTATTAGCGCTGCAACTTTTGTTCTTTTAATTTTATTTGCATCATTAAATATAATTAGAAATTAAAATTGTAATTAATATTATAAGGGACTAGAGTGGCGTTAAGGAGCGATTGATGAACCCTTGGCGCGCAATGTGGACCCGACCCCGGGAGACGATCCGCGAGGTAGTTGCATCAGCTCCTAACCGCTCGATCTGGCTCCTCTCTTCGATTTACGGATTTTCTTCGCTCCTCAATCTATTCCAATCGATGGCGCTCGGGCACCGCCTCGGCCTAGTGCCGATGACGGTTGCTGCGGTACTCTTGGCCCCCATTTGGGGGTTTGCGATCTTCTCGATTTGGAGCTGGGTAACCACCGCGATCGGCAAGCTCTTAAAAGGCGTGGGAGAGTATCGGCCGGTGCGAGCCGCCTATGCGTGGTCGTGCGTGCCGCTC
>CAYGOG010000142.1:1274-2715 GCA_964351415.1 uncultured bacterium
CCGGTTTGGCTCCTCCTCATCGTCTTTTACGGCGACCTGCTCTTCTTCGACATCCCCGAATCGCAAATTCTCGAAATGGGGCAAGCGGGCTTTCTCTTTGCGCTTCTGCTCGGCAAGCTCGTCTTCTCGATCTGGTCGCTTGTGCTCTATGTGCAAGCGCTTGCCGAGGTGCAGCAGTTTTCGATCTTAAAGGCGATCCTCAACATGGTGGCAGCGGGGCTCTTACTTGGCCTCCTCTTTGGCCTCTTTTGGGGAATTGCTGCCGATCTATTAAATGGTTGGTTGGCTCGGCCGGCTACGATGATTCAACTTTGAGGGGAGTATGAACGGTCAACGGATTAAAAAAGTTGGGGTATGGCTACTGGCTCTCTCCCTCTTTGCAGCGCACATCGTCTTTCGCACCGCCGCAGATGCTGCGGAGCCCCAAAACGACAAGGCGTGGAGCCAAGTGGTGCCCCGCGCCGGTGAGTGCACCATTTCCTTTCCCGTAAATCCCGAAGTGAGCCGCCAACGCCTCCCCATCGGCAGCGGCCAAACCCTCGACTACGATGTCTATGTAGCGCCTGTTGAGAAAGAGGGCGTTTGCCTTCTCCTCATCGCCCACTATCCGATGCAACTGGCCAAAGGGCAAGAGCGGGCCGGCCTTGAAGGGCTCCTCCGCGGCCTTGTAGGACACAATCCTGAAAACAAGCTCCTCTTCGCCAAGCTCTTTCAGCTCCAAGGCAAGCTCGCCATCGACTTTATGATCGAGAGCGGCGACCACGTCTTCCGCGGCCAAGCCCTCATGGTAGGCAACAAGCTCTACCTGATCGCCTATGAAGGGCGTGGGCAGACGTTCCAAGAAGCCGGATTTCAAAAATTTGCTACGTCGTTTAAACTCAATGCAGATCTATGAAGCTTGCCTTTGAAGCGATCTTCTGGATCCACCTTTCCCTCGTGTGGGTGCTGGCCGGCATGACGTGGATCCTCCATTGGGTGCACTATCCGCTGATGCGGCAGATGCCCAAAGAGGATTTTGCGCATCTCGACACCCTCCATGTGCACTGCATGCGGAAAGTGGCCAATCCGGCGATGATCCTCGACGCCATTACCGGAGCCCTCCTCCTGATCTACTGGTCCTTTTATGGCGGGGGCTGGACCTTTCTTCTCAATGGGATCTTCCTCGCATTAGGTGTCTACATCAACTTGCGCCTGCGCGGCCCTGTCCACAAAACGCTCATGCGGGACGGCTGGAATGCCGCCCTCTTCAACCGCCTCACGATCTACAACGAATATCGCCTCGGCTTGTGGACCATCCGCGGCCTCCTCTTGATCGCGTTTGGCATCACCTACGTGACTTTGTAAGTATATTTTGTTTTTTTTGGGGATAAGAAATAAAAAAGGGTTTCCCCTAGGCAGTCGGGGGTTGCACCCCCAGCTGCCCCCGCAAAGGCTTTTTCTG
>CAYGOG010000143.1:0-2657 GCA_964351415.1 uncultured bacterium
TCGCAGCTGTCCCAGTTCATGGACCAAACCAATCCGGTCTCCGAGCTGACCCACAAGCGGCGCTTGAGCTGCCTCGGCCCCGGCGGTTTGAACCGCGAACGGGCGGGCTTCGAGGTGCGCGACGTGCACCCTTCCCACTACGGACGGATTTGCCCGATCGAAACACCGGAAGGTCAGAACATCGGTCTGATCACCTCCCTCTCTTCGTTTGCGAAGATCAACGAGTTCGGCTTCATCGAGACCCCCTATCGCAAAATCCGCGATGGCGTGGTGACCGACGAAATCGAGTACATGACTGCCGACCAAGAGCACAACGTGATCGTCGCACAGGCCTCGACAGCGCTCGATGACTACAACATGTTTGCCACCGAACAATGTTGGGCCCACATCGAGGGAGAGCCGACCGAAATTGAGACGAGCAAGGCGACCCACATGGACGTCAGCTCGAAGCAGCTCGTGTCGATTTGCGCCGGGTTGATCCCGTTCCTCGAGCACGACGACGCCAACCGGGCGCTCATGGGCTCGAACATGCAGCGGCAAGCTGTGCCTCTCCTGGAGAGCGAAGCGCCCCTTGTGGGGACAGGCCTCGAAGGGCGCGCCGCGCGCGACTCCGGCGCCGTTGTGATCGCCGAAGAGGCGGGCACTGTGGAGTATGTCGACGGCTTCCAAATCGTCGTCGCTCCCAAAGCCAACCCTCTGAACAAGAGAATCTACCGCCTGAAAAAATACATGCGGTCGAACAGCGGCACCTGCTTGAACCAAACCCCCCTCTGCAACGTGGGCGACAAGGTGAAAGCGGGCGACGTGTTGGCCGACGGTCCGGCAACGGATAAGGGCGAAATTGCGCTCGGGAAAAACGTGCTCGTGGCCTTTATGCCCTGGTGCGGTTACAACTACGAGGACGCGATCATCATCTCCGAGAAGTTGATCCGGCAAGATACCTACACGAGCATCTACCTCGAAGAATTTGACCTGACAGCGCGCGATACGAAACTCGGCAAGGAGGAGTTCACGCGCGACATTCCGGGCATTCCAACCGAGATGCTGAAAGACCTGGGCGATGACGGGATCATCCGGATTGGCGCGTCTGTGAAGACGGGCACGATTCTGGTGGGCAAAATCACGCCGAAGTCGGAAACCGAGCTGAGCCCCGAAGAACGCCTCTTGCGGGCGATTTTCGGCGAAAAAGCGGCCGATGTGAAAGACGCCTCCTTGACAGCGCCTCCGGGAACGGAAGGGGTTGTGATGGATGTGAAGGTCTTCTCGCGGCGCGATCGCCTCTCCAAGACCGACGACGAGCTCGTCGAAGAGGCCTCTCGCATGAAGGATATCCAGAGCGACTTCAAAGTCAAAGAAGCGGAACTGGAACTCGAATTCCACGAGAAACTCGGCGCGCTCCTCCTCAACGAGAAAGCGCCCGCTCCGATCATGCATCGCAAAAGCGGCGAAGTGCTGATCCCCGAGGGGACCGTCATTACGCAAGAGATGCTCGAGATGCTGGAACATGAGAAGTCGGAAGACCTCCTCATGGCAGATAAGGACGTCTATATCGAGCTGAAGAAGATCCTCCGCGAGTACGAGCTCGCAACGCAGACCCTCTCGACCGGTCACAAGACCGAGGTGGAGCACCTGCGCAAAGGGGATACCGAACTCGACCCCGGCGTCATCCGCCAGGTAAAAGTGTACGTCGCGACGAAGCGGAAGCTCGAAGTGGGCGATAAGATGGCAGGTCGCCACGGGAACAAAGGCGTTGTCGCCAAGATTGTCCCCGAAGCAGACATGCCCTATCTCCCCAACGGCGAGGCGATTGAAATCGTCTTAAACCCGCTCGGCGTGCCGTCCCGTATGAACATGGGACAGCTCCTCGAGACGCACCTCGGCTATGCGGCGAAAAAGGCGGGCATCTATGTCAAGAGCCCCGTCTTTGAAGGATTCCCCGAGTCGAAAATTTGGGAAATGATGAAGGGCGAAAAACTCTTCGTCGACGGCAAAGTCTATCTCTATGATGGACGCAACGGCGAGCGGTTCGACAACCGAGTCGTGGTGGGCTACATCTACATCTTGAAGCTCAGCCACTTGGTTGCCGATAAGATCCACGCGCGCTCGATCGGCCCCTACTCTCTCGTGACGCAGCAACCTCTCGGCGGTAAAGCGCAGATGGGCGGCCAGCGGTTCGGGGAGATGGAAGTGTGGGCCCTCGAGGCGTATGGCGCCGCGCACCTCCTCCAAGAGATGCTCACCGTCAAGTCGGACGACGTGCAGGGACGGACTCGGATTTACGAGTCGATTGTCAAAGGGGAAAATACCCTGGTGGCAGGAACGCCCGAGTCGTTCAACGTACTCGTAAAAGAGATGCAGGGGCTTTGCCTCGATATTCGACCAGAAGTCGTAGAAGCCAACGGATAAGGGATTGAAGCGATGTTTGAATCACACGAAGACCACGCAGGCGCACACTTTGATAAGCTGACGATCCATATTGCCTCGGATGATGTCATCCGAAACAATTGGTCCCGCGGCGAGATCAAGAAGCCGGAGACGATCAACTACCGCACCTTCAAGCCCGAGAAGGGGGGACTCTTCTGCGAGAAGATTTTCGGCCCGACGCGCGACTGGGAATGCGCCTGTGGCAAATACAAGAAGATCAAGCACAAAGGGAT
>CAYGOG010000144.1:0-2650 GCA_964351415.1 uncultured bacterium
GCTAATAGCGGTATAGAATTTCATTCAGCTTCAAGCGAAATGAATCGATCGCGGCCGGTCCAGTCCCTGTGCAGCACCGATCCGGGAAACATTTTTTGAACATCGGGCCCCTGATCCGCGCCGATTTCAACGAAAAATTTTCCTTTCCACCCTTTTAAACGCTCGTAAAAGGCCAATCCGCCCACGAGCGCCATCTTCGGCTCAAAGTCCCGCACCGAAGGGTCCAAGGCTGCCCACTCACTTTCTGTGACGTAGGGCGGGTTCGACACGAGCCAATCCACCGTTTCGCCTCGCACTGCCTCCAAAAAATCCCCTTGTCGCCATTCCACCTCGACCCCGTTGGCCCGCCCGTTCTCCCGCGCGACCTCCAGCGCCTCTTCCGACAAATCTACCCCCACCACTCGCAACTTCGGAAACCGCATCTTCAGCGCGATGGCAATGCACCCGCTCCCCGTGCATAAATCGAAGAGCGTCCCCTCCGGCCGCTTTTTCGCAACCAAGTCGACGAGCAGCTCTGTCTCGGGCCTGGGGATCAACACCCTCCGATCGACCCGGATCTTGGCGCCGTAAAACTCTACCTCGCCCACCAGATAGCCGATCGGCTCGCCCCCCTTGCGCCGCTTCACCAACTCCCGAAAGGTCGCCACCTCCGCCTCGTCCACCGGCCGGTCGAACTGCAAGTACAGCTCCATCCGCTTGCACCGAAGCACATGGGCCAGTAGCTCTTCCGCCTCGCGCCGCTCGCCCAAAAACTGAATCGCTTTCGCAAGGAGTTCAGCGACTGCAATCATGCGTTTAATCTCTGCTCATAGAAATAGGCAACCAACGCCGTCGCAATCGGGTCGACATCCCCTTCCATGATCCGATCCAACTGATACAGCGTCAAGTCGATCCGGTGGTCGGTGAGGCGGTTTTGCGGGAAGTTATAGGTCCGAATGCGCTCCGAGCGGTCGCCCGAACCCACCTGAGACGAGCGGACCGCCGACATCTCTTCATGCGCCTTGCGCCGTTGTTCTTCCGCAATCCGCGACGCCAAATAGCGCATCGCCTTCTCGCGGTTTTTGTGTTGGCTCCGCTCTTCTTGGCACGCCACCACCACGCCGGTCGGGATGTGGGTAATCCGCACCGCTGAGTCGGTCGTATTCACGTGCTGGCCGCCGGCGCCCGACGAGCGATACGTATCGATGCGCAGATCTTTCTCTTCGATATGCACTTTTTCGCCCTCTTCGGGCTCCAGCAGCACCGCCACCGTCACCGCTGAGGTGTGCACCCTTCCTTGCGTTTCCGTTTCGGGCACCCGCTGTACGCGATGCGTCCCCGCTTCATACTGCATCAGCCGATGCACATTGGGGCCGGCAAGCGAGAAGATGTAGTCCTTGTAGCCGCCCATATCCGATTCGGAGGAGGAGAGCACCTCCATCTTCCACTTCTTGGCGATCGCGTAGTTGCGGTACATGCGGGCCATATCGGCGACAAAAAGAGCCGCCTCTTCGCCCCCCGTGCCGGCCCGAATTTCGACGATGATCGAGCGGTTGTCGCGGGGATCGGGGGGCACAACCAGCAATTCGACTTCAGCGCGCAGCTTAGGAACCTCGACCTCAAGCCGAGCCACCTCATCGCGCGCCAAGTCCCCCAGCGAGGCATCTTCGAGCAAGACCTTGTTTTCGGCGAGCTCTCTCTCAGCCCGCTGCAACTTGTCCCACACCTCTTTCAACTGCGTGAGTTGGGCGTGTTCCTGCCCCAGCGGTTTAAACCGCTTGGGGTCGGCGACCACATCGGGCTGCCCGAGTAGGGTCTCTACCTCCTCTAAACGGGCGAGGAGGCGTCGGACCTTTCCTTCAATCAATTACTTCTTCTTTTTCGGCTTAGCTTTAGCCGCTTCTTCGACTTTTGCGATCTCTTTTTGCTGCTCGACTTTTTTGTTCTCGTAGCGCTTCTTAAACTTGTCGACGCGCCCTTCGGTGTCCATCATGCCGCTCGCCTTCGTGTAGAACGGATGGGAAGCAGAGGAGATCGGAACGCGAACCATCGGATACTCTTTGCCGTTGTAGGTTCCCTTCTCTTTCGCTTGCAATGTGCTGCCGATGAGGAACTGGGTGCCTGTCGAGGAATCGACGAACAATACGTCTTGATACTGGGGGTGAGTTTTTTCTTTCATAGGGGTAGCTCCAAAACTGCAAACAAAAATAGCTTGAAAACGAGTAAATGACAAGGGTATTCTAATCCTGTTATGCGTGCACCCCGTTCCGTCCTCTTTCTCCTCCTCCTGTTGGCAGGGGCTGGCCTCCTGTTGCCGCTCCTCCCCGTTGCCTACTCCCGCCTCCTCGTCCTCTCGGTTCCCGGGATCCAGGCCCACCACTATTGGCAATTTTTGACCTACGCCCTGGTTACCCCCTCGATCCTCACCCTCGCCTTTAACCTCTTTCTAATCTGGGCCTTCAGCGGCCCCCTCATCGAGCGGTTTGGCACCCCCACCTACCTCCTCCTGACCCTCGCCTCCACCCTCCTGGGCGGCCTCGCCGGCTACACCCTCCTGACCCTGACCCACTCGGTCATTCCCCTCCTCGACTGCACGCCCCTCCTCTATGGCCTCCTAGCCGCCTGGCTCATCGCCAACCCCGAATCGCTCCTCTGGCTCTTCTTTGCCATC
>CAYGOG010000145.1:0-2576 GCA_964351415.1 uncultured bacterium
GTCTCGCGCTGCAGTTTTTCAGGGAAATGTTGCTCGAGGGAGCGACCGTTCACATCGATGATCCCGGTTCCTCTCCGCACGCGTACGGAGGAAACGGCGGTCTTTCTGCGGCCTACGCCAATCTGCTCATCTTTCATGGAATCTTAGGGTTAGAGGGTTACCGGAATGGGGTTTTGGGCTTGCGATTTGTGCTCGGGCCCTTTGCAGATCCGGAGCTTTTTGAGTTGCTGACGCCCCAAACGGGAGCCGGGCATCATCCCCGCAATGGCGCGGCGGAGGATCTCTTCGGGTTTACGGGCCAACATCGTCTCGTAGGGCACTTCGCGGAGGCCCCCTTGATAACCGGTGTAGCTGCGGTACACTTTCCGCGCTTTTTTCATCCCGGTGACTTTGATCTTCTCGGCATTCACGATGACGACGCCGTCGCCGGTGTCAATGTAAGTCGTGTAGTCGGCGCGGTGCTTGCCGCGGAGGATCTTGGCGACTTCACTTGCGAAGCGGCCGAGCGTCTTGCCATTTGCATCGAAAAGGAACCACTTGCGGGTCTCGTTCGCCTGTTTTTTAGTCGTAAACGTAGTGTGTTGATGCCGAATCATCGGATAAGTCCTTAAAACGAAGGCACCATCATAACGCCCCCCCGAATTTATGGGAAGATGGGGGTCGGTTCAAAAAATCTTTTTCCACGCGTGGAACTCGGAAGGTCGCAACTGATAGCGGGCCAGGTTTCCCTCATGTAGACTCAGCAATTCCCGTTCTACGGCTTCAAGGAACCGCGCCCGGTCGCTCTCGGGCAGCTGCGTAGCCCGCTCTCGCAAGGTCTGAACGGCTTTCTCCTGGCCTAGCCCTTTTAAAATAATATCTCGCACAGCCTCTCTGATGGCGGCTCGATACTGCAAGCGGAATGGGTCGGGTTCTCCGAGCGTTTGCCGAGCTGTCGCATAAAGAGCACACGAGCGCTCATAAGCCCACACAAACAGATCGCGTAAGAGCTCTACCCGATTGAGCTCATAAATTCCCAATAGGGCGTGGATGTAGAGTTCTTCAGGCACATCGATGAATGAGAGAGGGCAATAATTCCCGCGGATCAGCGGAATATTGGCTGCCAGCCGAGAGGTCCTCTTATTGACATCGTCAAAGGGCTGCAAATAGGGCAACTGAACCATCAGAAAAAATGCCTGCTCGAAGGGGTCGACAATGGCAGAAGCCTTCTGAACCACAAGGCCAAAACACTCTCCTATAATCTGTGGAATTATAGGGGGCTGATAGACCGAATGGGCAATTGCGACTGGAATGGTGCGCAGTCGGCCAGAAGAGGCGGGATCGGGGAGTAAATTGTCTGATAACAGCGCGTGCAGACTTAACAGGGTATAGCGATTGACCTCTATCTCTTCGGCTGATTGAATCAGAAACTCAATGGCCGCCTTGTGATTGAGGATCATCTGCGTTTCTTTTAATCCCTTTCCTACAGCAGGCATTCCCTCTTCGAGCAGCCGAATCGTCTCAATCAATGAATAGGTATTTCCCTCCAGACGGCTGGAATTCCACGCAAGATCGATTAAGATTCTGCTAAAAATTTGACGTGCATAGGTACCTGCGGGGTAGGTTCCCCCTTTCGATTCACCCATCTTTCGCAATGCCACTCTCAGCACTTCGGATAGATAAAAGGTCTGATTGGGACAATAGGAATCCAGAAACTCTCGATGATACGGCACGGGAGATCGGCGTTGAATAGGGCGAGTCACCGCCGCTTCGATTTGCTCCCCCTCGGAACTGAGCGGGATCAATCTTGCGACTGCTGCAGGGAGTCGGACGACGCGATAGCGGCGAGCCCTAGCCTGCCCGATCACCTCTAGTTCTCCAGCACGGACCATCTGAGAAAGTCTTCTTTGGAGGGTTCGCCTCGACATCTGCGGGCTTAGACCAAGCATAACCTCTTCTAAACGAGCACCTTCCGGAAACCGTCGAATGAGCTCAAGAATTTCATTGCGTGAGAATCGCGCCATTTTTCTCCATTATATGGCGCGATTCTATTTATCGCGCCACTTTTTGGCGCGATGGACTTTATTGAGGCTCCCCCCGTATTATTCGAAGCTTTATGCGCCCGCTCAAAACATTTTTCCTACGTACCTATGGCTGCCAGATGAACGAGCTGGACTCGGAGATCATGGCGGGGACGCTTGCCCGGAGGGGCCTCTCCAGGGTAGGGGAAGAGGCGGCCGATCTGCTGATTTATAACACCTGCTCGATCCGGGACCTAGCGGAGCGGAAGGTGATGGGCAAGTTGGGGATCCTGGGCAAGTCCTCCGAGCGCCCCATCATCGGGGTGACCGGCTGCATGGCGAATGCCAAAAAGGAGAAGTTGCTGGAGAAGTTCTCCCACGTGGACTTTGTGCTGGGGACCAACAACATCGGCGATCTGGATGCGGCGCTCGATGCGGTCTTGGAGGAGCGGCGGGTGTGCAAGACCGATCCCCGCTTTGAGGAAAACCTCGATTATCTGGCGACGGTGCGCGACGATCCGGTAAAGGCCCACGTCTCGATCATCCGGGGCTGCGATAAGTTTTGCACCTACTGCG
>CAYGOG010000146.1:0-2522 GCA_964351415.1 uncultured bacterium
GAAATAACGAGAGCATCAGTGGCTGTTGCTGGGGATGAGCGTTGCGGCGAGGGCGACGCCCACGGCGATCACGGCCACCGCTGTGAACATCAGCAGAACCGAGCGATCTCGTGTGGTGTAGCCGGCGGGCGACCCCATGCGGGCCGGTTTGGGAGAGGTGTACGGCTCGCTATCTGCGCTCTCCTGGGCAAAGGATTGGAAGGGGACGGCAAGGACAAGACACAGGGTGAGCATCCGTTTCATGCCGAAAAATTATGCGCCAAGGAGGGATTTGAAACAAGACTGTAGTTGCAAAAAAGGAAGAGGGATAGAATGGTGGGTCTTGTGTATTGAAGAGGGACGATGGAAACCGGTAAAGACAAGATTCAGCGCATCTGCGATACCCTCCGCAAAGAGACTTTAGAACCTGCACAGCAGGAAGCGCGCGAGATGTTGGAGAACGCGCGGCTTCAGGCTGAGGAGATCCGCCGCGATGCGGAAGAGGAGCGCAAGCGCCGCCTGCAGCAGGCCGACAAGGAAATTGAAGAGCGGAAGAAGTTGCTGCACTCGAGCCTTCAGATGGCGTGCCGCCAAGCGGTGGAAGAGTTGAAGGGGAAGATCGAAGAGCGGCTCTTCAACCGCCACCTCGCTGAAGTGGTGACTCGGGAGATGAAGAACCCTGAGGTGATCGGCTCCATTTTAACGGCTGTATTTCAGGCGCTCGAGACGCACGGATTTGACGAGTCGCTCACCGCGGTGATCCCGAAGCAGGTGACGGCGCGCAGCGTGTCGGCCTTCCTTGCAAAGGGATTGCTCGATGAGCTGAAGGAAAAACCGATGCAGTTGGGCGATTTTGCGGGCGGTGCGCAGGTGAAGATGGAGGGGAGTCGCATCACGGTGGATCTCTCCGACGCCGCGCTGCGCGAGCTTGTGGCTTCTTATGTGCGGCGCGATTTTCGCGACCTGATCTTCCAAGGGTAGCGGATGCAATTTTTCACGGTCGCCTCCTTTCAGCCGCTGACCTTCGAGGGGAAGCCCGAGAGCTCCTTTCTCGAGGTGCTGGCGCTTTTGAAGCTGAACTTAAGCAAAGGGGAGTGGCGCGCGGTGGAAGCGCTGCGTCGGCCGATCGATTTGCGCAACATCCGCGCGCTGTGGCTCGAGCAGCCGCTCGACCCCCGCGGCAATCTCTCGGAAAAAGAGCTGGAAGAGGCGCTGCTTACGGGAGCTGGGTTACCCGAGTATCTGGTCGACTTTTTAGCGCGGTACGACACGGTCCCAGATCGGCTGCGCCACTTTGCCTCTCTCTATGCGTCTCTATACCGATCTGAGGCGAGCGGATTTATCGGGCGCTATTATGCGCTGGAGCGGGAGTTGCGCCTGAATTTGACTGCTCTGCGCGCCAAGCGCGAGGGGCGCGATGTGACCCGCGAGCTGCAGTACGAAGACCCCACCGACCCGCTCGTCGCCTCCATTCTCGCGCAGCGCGATGCGGCCGACTACATCCCCGACGATGCGGAAGTGGGGCATCTCTTTCGCGAGACGGAGGATGACCCTCTCGCCCTCTACAAGGCGATGCTGGAACTTCGGTTCCGCCGCCTGGAAGAGATGGAATTGAACCGACCGTTTTCTATGACTCAAGTATTGGGCTATTTGGCCCGCCTCCTCCTCGTCGAATTGTGGCTTGAAGCCAACGCGAAGACCGGGGGAGATCGCCTATTAGGAGAAGTATGACTCATGCACATGGCCAAGTGGTAAAGGCCTTTGGAAACTTGCTCCACGTCCGCTTTGATGGGGACATCCGCCAGGGCGAAATGGCCACCGTAAAGGTAGGCCGCGAAGGGCTGCTCGCCGAGGTGATCGAGATCGCCGGCGAAATTGCGAAAATCCAGGTGTTTGAAGACACCCGCGGCATCAAGCGGGGCACCCCCGTCTCATTCCACCACCACTTGCTCGAAGCGGAGCTGGGACCCGGCCTGCTGGGCTCCGTCTTCGACGGTCTGCAAAACCCGCTCGAAGAGGTGGCGAAGACGGGCGGTGTCTATCTGCAGCGGGGCCTCTATATGCCGCCGCTCGATCGAAAAAGGGTGTGGGACTTTGCCCCGGTCGTGCGCGAGGGGCAAACGCTCGAGCGGGGCGAGACCCTCGGCACCGTGAACGAGGGGCGCTTTTCCCACGAGATCATGGTGCCGTTTTCCCTCTATGACAAGGTAAAAATTTCCTGGATAGCAAAGCCGGGCCCTTACAACATTGAAGCGGTGATCGCGAAGGGCGTCGATGACAAGGGCGTGGAGCACGAGTTCCGGATGCTGCAAAAGTGGCCGGTGAAGGCCGCCCTCCTCCCAGGGGCAAAAAGTGCGCCCGTCGCGCATGATGGATACGGGCCTGCGGATCCTCGATACCCAATTCCCCGTCCTCAAAGGCGGCACTTTCTGCTCGCCCGGGCCCTTTGGCGCAGGCAAAACGGTGATGCAGCACCACTTGTCCAAGTACTCTGCCGTCTAGATCGTCGTGATCGTCGCGTGCGGCGAGCGGTCAGGTGAGGT
>CAYGOG010000147.1:0-2483 GCA_964351415.1 uncultured bacterium
AATTAACACAAACAGCGCAACAACCTCTTATAATAAAATATTTATTTACCTTGCGCCACGACTAACCCCTATGATAGGTTTCTTTTCATGTTGATTGAAGTGGGCGGAAAACCGCTTGTCGTAGAAGTCGCCGACAGCCCCTCCCAGTGGCAAAAGGGGCTCATGGGGCGCACCGAGCTGCCCGATGGCGCCGGGATGCTCTTTATCTACCCCGACAGCCGACCGCGCAACTTTTGGATGCGCAACACGTCGATCCCCCTCTCGATTGGGTTTTTCGATTCCGAAGGGAACCTTTTTGCCATGCTCGATATGGCCCCCTATACCCAAGATCAAACCCTCTACTCGAGCGGCGATGCAGCGCAATTTGCGCTCGAAGTGCCGCAGGGGTGGTTTGAGCGCAATGAAATAACGCTTGGTTCTCGCCTCTCAATGGAGTATCATCTCACTCCGTGAAAAAGAAGACCCCCTGGACAATCTTTGCCGCGATCCTCCTTGCCATCGCCATTGGCTCCTGGGCCGGCACAACCCGCGGCATTTTGGGCATCCCCTTCTTTGCCATTTTTGATCTGTTGGGAACCCTCTTTCTCAATGCGCTAATGCTCGTCGTCGTGCCCCTTGTCTCCGCCTCCATTATCTCCGGAATCTCCCGCGTAGGAGCGGAAGGCAACTTGGGGCGCCTGGGAGTGAAGATGTTCTCCTTTTATTTGGGGACCAGCTTGCTCGCGATTCTCATCGGCCTATTCTTCGTCAATGCCATTGGCCCCGGCTTTAATATGGCAGCCCCCGACCTGCCGACGATCGACGTAGTGCGCCTGCAAGACCAAGTCTCAAACGTGGGAGGGCGCCCCTTTTTAAACTTTATCCTCTCCATTGTGCCCCCCAATATCATCCATGCGTTTGGCCAAGGCCACATGATCGGCATCATCTCGTTTAGCTTGCTCTTTGGCTATGCCATCTCGCGGATCAACGCAGATTCGCGCGCGGTGCTGCACAAATTTTGGGTCGGCATCTTCGAGGCCATGATCCACATCACCCACCTCGTCATGCGCGTCCTTCCCTTGGGCGTTTTCTGCCTCGTCGCCAAGGTCTTTGCCACCACAGGCCTCCAATCGCTCAAGGCGATGGGGCTCTTTGCCGTCACGGTATTGCTGGGACTCGCCGGCTTTGTCTTCATCGGCCTCCCCGCCCTCCTCAAATTTGTTGGCCGCGTCTCTCCCATGCGCCACTTTCGCGCCATGGGACCCGCCCTCATCACCGCGTTTTCGACGAGTTCCTCGTCGGCCACCCTGCCCATCACGATGGAATGCGTCGAAAAGCGGGCAGGCGTCTCCAATCGGATCGCAAGCCTCGTCATCCCGCTCGGCACCTCGATCAACATGTCGGGTTCCGCCCTCTATGAATGCGTCGCCGCCCTCTTCATCGCACAAGTGTATGGCATCGACCTCTCCTTCTCCACCCAGTTCCTCATTGTCCTGATGTCGCTCATCGCCTCCATCGGCGTCGCCGGCATCCCCTCTGCAAGCCTCGTCGCCATCCTCGTCATCCTCCGCACCGTCGGCCTACCGCCTGAAGGACTCGGCCTGCTCCTCGCAGTCGATCGACTCCTCGACATGTGCCGCACCACAGCCAACGTCTTCAGCGACAGCTGCTGCGCCGTCCTCGTCGCCCGCCTCGAGGGCGAACAAGTCTTGAAATAATTCCTTGACCTCTTTTAGACTCGCTCCCTTCAAATAAGGATTTTCTATGCGAGCTTTCTTTTGCGCAGCCCTCCTCTCCCTTTCTCCGCTTGCCGCGGGCCAAGTCCACTTTGAAGTAACCGAGCATCCCTACACGTTCTCCACCTATTTCGAGTTTTTCGGAGCCACCGGATATGTAGGACGGATCATCAAGAGTAAATTCAACGTCCGCACTCATTACGATCTCTACAACGGACAAAATCAATATGTGGGACGGGGGATCTGCCAAGCCCTCTCGCTCGGTTCCGTATACAGCTGGGGCAAAGACTTCGACATCTACGACGCAAACGACACTTGGATCGGCATGATCGACGGCGTCGCCCTCACCACTATGGAGGCCAAGTTCGTGCTCTACAACCAAGACAACCAACACGTCGCCACTGCCTACATGAATCAAGATCGCTCCGGATTTATCTTGCACGATGCCGGAGGGCGTACAGTTGCCCACCTCAAGCGGAATTTCATCGCCAACGCCATCGACCCGTGGAGCGTCGCGATCTTCGACGACACTGTCTGCGACCCGCGCCTCATCCAAGTCTTTGTCGGTCTTGCGATCGACTACCAGGAGTTTTTCAAAGCTGATCTGTGATCTATTCGACTTATCGTCCGTCAAAACCTCAAACCTGCTTAAGTCTCTGGTACTCATAGAAATACGTGCCTCCATTGAGTCGCCTCCCCGTTGGTTATCAACGACTTGTGATTACCAGAAAGAGGACATTTCTACTTAACGGAAAGCGGACATTTCAA
>CAYGOG010000148.1:0-2447 GCA_964351415.1 uncultured bacterium
GCGAAAGCTGAAAAGCTTTGACAGTACTGTTTATTATATTCATATTTTTCCTTCCGTTAACGTATCAAAAATATAATACTCACAAAAACATTATAATTCAATAAAACTCATTATTTTAACTAAAACAAACTTGATAGCGGATTGACCGTATCTCCTATAGGAAGATACACTGGCTCCCATGTCTTCATTGCCCCCGCAATATGATGCCTCTGGCGCAGAGGCTCGGTGGTCTCAGTTCTGGGAAGAGAGCGGCTTAACCAAGGCCAACGCCCTCTCCGATAAGCCCCCCTATTGCATCGTGATCCCCCCTCCCAATGTCACCGGCGTTCTCCACATGGGCCATGCCCTCGTGGATACCCTGCAGGACATCCTCATCCGGTGGAAGCGGATGAGCGGCTTTGAGACCCTTTGGGTCCCCGGCACCGACCACGCCGGCATCGCCACCCAAACCGTCGTCGAAAGACACCTCCTTAAAACCACCGGCAAGCGGCGCGCCGACTTCGACCGCGAGGCCTTTCTCGCCGAGGTCTGGAAGTGGAAAGAGCAGAGTCAAGGCAATATTTTAAAACAATTGCGCCAATTGGGGTGTAGCTGCGACTGGAGCCGCCTCCGCTTTACGATGGACGACGGGTGCAACCGCGCCGTCCGCACGATGTTCAAACGGCTGTTTGACCAGGGCCTCATCGTCCGCGGCGACTACCTAGTCAACTGGGACCCCGTGCAGCAGACGGCGCTCTCCGACGACGAGGTGGACTTTGAAGAAGTAAGCGCCTCGATGTGGCATATCCGCTATCCCCTCGACGAGAGTTCCGAGTCGGTGGTCGTCGCCACCACAAGACCTGAGACCCTGCTCGGCGACGTTGCGGTGGCCGTCCACCCGGATGACCCGCGCTACCGCCCCCTCATCGGCAAGTCCATTCGCCTGCCGCTGACCCACCGCACGATCCCGATTCTCGCCGACCCATTTGTAGAGCGAGCCTTTGGCAGCGGCGCAGTGAAAATCACCCCGGCGCACGACTTCAACGACTTTGAGGTGGGCCGCCGCCACAACCTCACCCCGCTCAACATCCTGACCCCCGATGCGCGCCTCAACGACGCATGCGGCGCCTACGCAGGCCTCAGCGTCGAAGAGGCAAGACCGCGCATCGTCGCCGACCTGCAAAAGCTCGGGCTCCTGGTAAAAGTGGAGCCTCACACGCTCCGCTTGGGCCGCTCCTACCGCAGCAAAGCGGTGATCCAACCCTACCTGTCCAAGCAATGGTTTGTCCGGATGGAGCCATTTAAGGAAAAGCTCCTCGCCGCCGTGCGCGACGGCAAGGTAAAGCTCATTCCGGAGCACTGGATCCCCACCTACAACCACTGGATCGAGAACTTACGCGACTGGTGCATCTCGCGGCAAATTTGGTGGGGGCACCGCATCCCGATCTGGTACCGCGGCACCGAAGTCCTTTGCTGGGAAGGCGCCGATGCGCCGCCGGGCGAAGGGTGGACACAAGATCCCGACGTCCTCGACACCTGGTTTTCCTCCGCCCTCTGGCCCTTTAGCACACTCGGCTGGCCAGACAAAACGCCCGACATGGCGAAGTTCTACCCCAATGCCACCCTCGTCACCGGCCACGACATCCTCTTTTTCTGGGTCGCGCGGATGATCCTCATGGGCGAATTTGCCACCGGCCAAGTCCCCTTCCACGAGACCTTCCTCCACGGCCTCATCTATGGCAAGTCCTACTGGCGCACCCATGCCGACGGCTCCGTTGCCTACCTCACCGCCGAGGAAAAACGCCCCCTCGACCTCGGCGCGCCCCTACCCAAAGGCGTCGAGAGCAAGTGGGAAAAAATGTCCAAATCCAAGGGCAACGTCCTCGACCCACTCGAGATCATCGCCGAGTATGGCGCCGATGCGCTTCGCTTTACCCTCACCGCGAGTGCCACCCAAGCGCGCCAAATCGACCTCGACCGACGCCGCTTTGAAGAGTCGAAGAACTTCGCCAACAAGATCTGGAACGGCGCCCGCTTCGTCCTCATGCACCTCGAAGACCTGGAGCCAGGCCCCCTCGACCTCCACTCCCTCCCGCTCGAAGACCGGTGGCTCCTCAACATCCTCAACGAGACCGCCGCCGACCTCAACGCCCACCTCTCCGCCTACGCCTTCGACAAAGCGGCAGCCCGGGCCTACGACGCCTTCTGGAACGACTTTTGCGCCACCTACCTCGAGATCGCCAAGCCCACCCTCTTCGGCAAACAGGGCGACAAACGCCCCAAACAGCGGCTCCTCCTCATCGCGCTCACCCACTTTATCCGCCTCCTCCACCCGATTGCCCCCTACATCACCGAAGAGATCTTCGCGCTCCTCAAACAACACACCCCGCAAGGCGACGACCCCTATACCCGCGCAACAGCCCAAGCGCTCCTTTCGCCCGCCTGCCTCACGGCGCCCTACCCCACAC
>CAYGOG010000149.1:0-2423 GCA_964351415.1 uncultured bacterium
TTTTGGAGCATCTGGCGCACGATGATCTCGACGTGTTTGTCGTTGATATCGACGCCCTGGAGTCGGTACACCTCTTGCACCTGGTTGACCAGGTACTTTTGGAGCTCGCGCGGGCCGCAGATCTCCAGGATTTCCTGGAGGACGACGAGGCCGTCGGTGAGCTGCTGCCCCTTCACCACGAGGTCGCCCTTCTGGACGATCAAGTGCTTCGAGAGCGGAATGAGGTGCTCCTCTTCCATGCCGGTCGACTCATCGACGACGACGACGATCCGCTTGTTCTTCTGCACGCCGCGGAAGTCCACAATCCCGGCGAGCTTCGCGATCTCGGCGGCGTCTTTCGGACGGCGCGCCTCGAACAACTCGGCCACGCGGGGAAGACCCCCGGTAATGTCCTTTGTCTTGATCGCGCCGCGGGGGAGCTTCGCAAGGACGACACCGGCATTGACGTATTGGCCTTCGCGCACGGCGATGACGGCGCCCGATGGGATCGCATAGGTCCCGATGAGCTCCGAGTAGTCGGCGTTTGCGTAGACGATGATTTGCGGGTGGAGCTCGCCGCGGTGCTGCTTCACAATCAGCTCGACCTGACCGGTCTGCTTATTGGTCTCGCGCATCGTGGAGATCCCCTCGACGAGGTCTTCGTATTTGACGTAGCCGGGCCGTTCGCAAATGATCGGCGAGCTGTGCTGCTCCCATTGGGCAATTTTCGTGCCCGTTTTGACTTTGGAGCTGTCTTTGAAGAGAACCTTGGTGCCGAGTTCGACGGGGAACACTTGGAGCGGCTCAATGGAACGGGATGCGAGGAGCTTTTTGTAGTCCTCGAGGTTGCGCCCTTCGTCGCGGACGATTTGGAGCGATCCGTTCTTGTTGAGCGCGAGCCAGTGCCCTTCCTCGTTTTGCACGACCCGGAGGTCCATGTAGACGAGGACGCCGTCTTCTTCGACGATCAGCTCGGGGTTCGCCCCAGCTGAGGCGATCCCGCCCAAGTGGAACGTACGCATGGTGAGCTGGGTTCCAGGCTCCCCGATCGACTGAGCGGCGATAATCCCGACCGCTTCGCCGAGGCCGACCTGTTGGCCGGTCGCGAGGTTCATCCCGTAGCACTTCGCGCAGATGCCGCGGCGGCTTTCGCAGGTGAGGGCGGAGCGGATTGTCACCCGCTCGATGCCCGCATCGTCGATCGCGGCGGCTTGTTTGGCGTTGAGGATGTCGCCTGCACGGGCCAAAATCTTCGTATGGTCGCCGGGCATGTGCACGTCTTCGAGCACGGTGCGGCCGTAGATCCGGTCCTTAATGGGGAGGAGCTCTTCCGTACCTTGCTTAATCGCAGCGACTTCGATCCCGTTGAGGGTGCCGCAGTCGTCGCGGGTGACGATGATGTCTTGCGCAACGTCGACGAGGCGGCGGGTGAGGTAGCCCGAGTCGGCCGTTTTAAGGGCGGTGTCGGCGAGACCTTTGCGGGCACCGTGGGTCGAGATGAAGTACTCCATCACAGAGAGACCTTCGCGGAAGTTCGCTGTAATGGGGGACTCGATAATCTCGCCTGAGGGTTTCGCCATCAGACCCCGGAGGGCACCGAGCTGTTTAACCTGGCTCTTGTTGCCGCGCGCGCCTGAGTCCACCATCATGTAGAGGGGGTTCAGGTGGCCGCTGGAGGTGTCGAAGATCAGCTTGAAGAGGTCGTCCGAAAGCTTATCGGAGGCCTCGGTCCAGATCGAGATGATCTTGGAGTGGCGCTCCCCTTCGGTGATGATCCCGTCTTCGTACTGTTTCTTCACGACGGCTACGCGTTTATTGGCCTCTTCGAGCACCTGTTTCTTCTGGACAGGGATGGTGATGTCGCACGTTCCCATTGAAGGAGCCGCACGCGTCGCCTCGGCAAAGCCTAAGTTCTTCATGTTGTCGAGGAACTGCACGGTCGCTTCGAGGCCCACTTTTTTGTAGCACTCGAGGACGAGCTCGGCGAGGTTCTTCTTCTTGAGGACGTAGTTTTGGAAGCCGAGCTGCTTGGGCACGATGGTGTTGAACATGACGCGACCGGGGGTCGTTTCGATGATGCCGCCGTCGATCCGAACGCGGATCTTGTCGTGTACGTGGATGCCGCGGCCCAGGTGGTCGATGCGACCCCCTTTGTGCTCGGCGCGGTTGTAGCTGCCAGACGCATGGAGGGCCATGAGGACCTCTTCAGGAGCGGAGAACACCTTCACCTTTTTGCCGTGCTTTTCCGCGTCGTAGACGGGGTCGTGCATCAGGTAATAGATGCCGAGGATCATGTCCTGGGACGGCATCGCGACCGGTTTGCCGGACGCAGGGAGGAAGATGTTATCGGGCGCCATCATGAGGAGTTTGGCCTCGAGCTGCGCTTCAATCGAGAGGGGGATGTGAACCGCCATTTGGTCGCCGTCGAAGTCGGCGTTGAACGC
>CAYGOG010000150.1:0-2410 GCA_964351415.1 uncultured bacterium
GATATCGAGGGAGCCGTAGTCGGCGCGCACTTTTTCAGCGACTTCAGAGATCGTATAGCCGGAGAGCTCGGCGTATCGCTTATTTTCGCGCACTTCCAGGGGCACATCCTCCGGGCGGTCGAAGGCGGCGTCGATCGGATAGAGCTTGGCGTATTCGAAGAGGCGTCCGTCCGAGAGGCGGCGCGAGGCGTCGAACTTCCCTGCGCTCCAAGAGCCGGTGAAGATGCGGACGATGGGAGCCCAGGTGCCGATGAGGACTTCGGCTCCCGCTTCATAGAGAGCTTTGGCAATCGACCAACCAAATCCTTGATCATCGCCGATGCCGGCGATGAACACGCGCTTACCCTTCAAAGAATTCATGGCAAGGATGATACCCGATGGGGGGCTATCGGGCAAGTGCCGTGCGCCGTTTCGCGGTGGCGATTAGCTGTTCCAAGCGGCGGCGTCTCCACCCTTCTGCGGTGAGGATGCGGTTTGAGCTCACGGGCGCTAGGGGGCGCTTGGGCGGAGCGGCTTTGACAACAACTTTTTTGACGGCCTTCTTCTTAGGGGCCGCTTTCTTTGCCTTGGCGGCCTTTTTTGGTGCTGATTTTTTCTTCTTAAGCCAGAACATTTGGGTCCGCGAGAAGAGTACCGTTTTTAGCCCCGCCTGTCAAGTCTCTTGCGCGCCATAGGGGAACAAGGTATCTTTTTAAGAAATATGCGCTTTACCCAGTATGGATCGTTTCGGAAACAATTAGCCCACCCCTTACGCCTCTATCTCATTGCGGTGCCCGACAGCGCCGAGCGGGCCGAGGCGGTGCGCGAGGTGCTCGCCGTATGGCCCCCCGAGGCCCCCCAGCGGGTCAGCAGTATGGGAGAGCTGCGCGAGGCGCTCGAGGCCCCCCTCCTCCTGGGCGGCGAGCCCCTGGTCATCGCCGAGGGAGTCGAGAAGTGGGGCAAAAAAGATCTTGAAAAGCTGGTGGAAGGGGTGACGTTTGGCTACCTGCTCCTGGTAGCGGGGGGCAAAGCGGCTGGACTGATCGCGGCAGTGGAAAAGCACGGTGCGGTGCTCGACCTGACGGAGGAAAAGCCGTGGGATCGGGAGCGGCGGTTGGGGGAATGGCTTCAAGAGCGGGCCCATCGAGGGGGCAAGAAGCTTGCGCAAGACGCGGCGGCCCTGATGCTCTCGGAGGGGGAGCGGGATCTCGCCCTCTATGAGCGAGAGCTGGAGAAGCTGATCGCCTATGTGGGGGATCGCCCCTCAATTGAGAAGAGCGATGTGCGGCAGGTGGGCGTATTGGGGCGCACCTCGACGATCTGGCACTTGGCGGAAGAGCTCGCCTGGGAACAAAAGTTGCCCGAAGTTCCGGAGGCGCTCGTGCCGTTCTTGATGTCGGTGCGCACCCAGCTCGAAATGGGGCAAAAACTCGTCGCGCTCTCCGGCACCGCGCCCGAGGCGATGAAGCCCTTCTTCCCCAAAGTGTGGCCCAAGACGCTCGAAAAACGCTCCGCGACAGCGCGCCACTTGGGCGCCGCCTATTTTACCCGCGCATTGACTGCGCTCTATCGCGTCGAGCTGCTCTCCCGCAGCGGCGCCACCTCGGAAGAGGCGCTCCTCACCTACTTACACACCTCTCTCTATGCCGCTGTTTCTTCTGCCCAACGCCCTGCATGAGGAGGCGCCCGCCGACTCGTGGTTGATTCCCGCTGTCGCCGCCCTCGTTCCCACGCTCCAAGGCCTCATCGCCGAGAGCGAGGCAGGCGCGCGCCAGTTCCTCAAGCGTTTTAAGGTGCACCTGCCGATCCAGCTGCTCAATGAGCACACGCAGGATGTCGACTTTATTCTCGAGCCGGTGAAAAAGGGGGAGCGGTGGGGGCTGATCTCCGATGCGGGGCTCCCCTGTATCGCCGATCCGGGCGCCGCGCTTGTGCGCAAGGCGCGCGCAGCGGGGATCGCCCTTGAGGCGCTGCCGGGGCCCTCTTCTCTGATCTTAGCGCTGCAGCTGTCCGGTTTGCCTGCGCAGAGATTTTCGTTCCACGGCTATCCGCCGCGGGAGACGGAAGAGCTGAAAGAGCACCTGCGTTGGGCGGAGCGCGAAGGGGGCGTCACCCATGTGTGGATCGAGGCGCCCTACCGCTCGGCGCGCCTCTTAAGCGTCCTATTGGAGACGCTCGACCGGGCCACGCACCTCTGCGTTGCCGCATCGCTCGGCTCCTCCAAACAACGGGTCGTATCGAGCCAAGTCGCACACTGGAAACCGTTTGCGCTTGAAAAAGAGCCCGCCGTATTTCTTCTCTTTTCAGAAATAAGGGAAGCCCCCATAAGGAGAAAAAAGGGGTAGGACATGATCGAGAAGGGCCAAACCGTTTCATTGGAATACAGCGTTTTTCTGGATAAAGAGGGGACTCTGATCGACAGCAATGTGGG
>CAYGOG010000151.1:0-785 GCA_964351415.1 uncultured bacterium
CCCTCCGCAGAAGGATCGATTTGGCAAAGTCAGAAAAAGCCTTTGCAGGGGCAGCAGGGGGTGCAACCCCCGACTGCCTATAGGGAACCCTTTTTTCTTTTTTCATTCGGGATGCCGCTTCGGCATCCCGAACACTCCCCTCTCAGATGTCTCTTAATACTCTTGCGCGTAGGTTTGTTTGATCTCTTGGAGAACCGCATGCAATAGCTTCCGCTCGGCAGCAGGCAGGCGGTCGAAGAAGAGAACTCCGTTGATATGGTCGTTCTCGTGCATGAAGACCCGCGCCCGAAACCCGGTGAGATGCTCTTCGCGAAAGTCCCCCTCTAGCGTCTGATAGCGGACATGGATGGAGGCGGGGCGGTCGATGTCGAGGTAGAGGCCGGGGAGCGAGAGGCACCCTTCCTGCATCGTCTCTTGTTCGTAGGAGGGCTTTGAAAAGGTGGGGTTGAGGATCACCTCGGCTGGCTTCGAAGTCACGACCCCATCCACCCCTACTATGACCTCGCGCATCACAAAGAGGCGCAACGGACACCCCACCTGAGGCGCGGCGAGCCCCACTCCATCGGCCGCCTCCATCGTCTCGACCATATTGGCCGCTAACGCGCGGATCTCAGCTGTGATTTCCGCGACGGGTTCTCCCCGTTTGCGGAGGATCGGATTCCCATAGTGGGTAATCGGCAATTTCACAGATCGCCCTCGTCATCGGTCTCCCACAGATCGACCGGTTGTTCGGTCGGCGCTTCCGGCGCGACTTGTTGCGCGCGCACGAGTGCGCCGCTCCAGAG
>CAYGOG010000151.1:795-2407 GCA_964351415.1 uncultured bacterium
GAGGAGGAGACACCCGAAGAGAAAAAATCCCGAGGCATAGGCAGTAAACCGCTTGAGCACTTCTGCGGTCGAGGTGCCGAAGAGCGAGTCGCCCGAGTCGCCGCCAAAAGAAGCGCCGAGCCCGAGGCTTTTTGCCTCTTGGATCAGGATGGAAAAAGCGAGGACCGCCGATAAGACAAAGAAGAGTGCAAGGGAGATAAAAAAGAGGGTGATGTTCATTCAGCTGCTTGGATAATGGAGTGAAAGGTGGAGGGTTCAAGAGAGGCGCCGCCGACGAGGAGGCCGTTCACATTCTCTAGGCGGAGGAGCGCGTGGGCCGTCTCGGGCTTCACAGAGCCTCCGTAGAGAATCGGCGTCTTTTTGCCGACGAGTTTGCGGATATAGGCATGCGTTTCAGCAATCTGCTCGAGCTGCGGCGTTTCCCCCGAGCCGATGGCCCAAACCGGCTCGTAGGCAATCACGAGGCTCTCATGCGGAATGCCCTTGATCGCGCTCTCGAGTTGCCGCTTGAGCACGTCGTGGGCTTTCTCATGCTTTTGCTCGCCGACGCAGAGCACGACGGCTAGATCGTCGGAGAGGGCGCGGTGCACCTTGTCCCGAATGCGCGCATCGCTTTCGCCAAAGAGGTGCCGCCGCTCGGCGTGCCCCACAAGGGTAAAGGTCGCCCCCGCTTCTTTCAGCATGAGCGCCGAAATTTCGCCGGTAAAGGCGCCGTCGCGCGCCTCGTGGATGTTTTGCGCGCCGATCGAAATCGGCGTCCCCTTGGCGACAAGCGCCGCTGGGTGAATGGAGGTAAAGGGCACAGCAACCCACACAGCCGCGCGCATCCCCTCCAACTGCGGCGCAAGTCGCTCGATGAAATCGACCGCCTCGCGAGAGGTCTTGTTCATCTTCCAGTTGCCGATTAACAAGGGACGCATAATGTTCAAAATGTTACCATGTCAGCCGTTTCATGACCACACCACTCTCTGTAACTGAGCTCACGTCGCAAATCAAGCTTCTCTTGGAGGGGAAATTTGGCACTGTGACCGTGCGCGGGGAGATCAGCAACTTCAAGCAACACACTTCGGGCCACCTCTACTTCAGCCTCAAAGATCCGCAGGCGCAAATTGCGGCCGTCCTCTTCCGCGGCAATGCCGCCACCCTCGCGCGGCTGCCCAAAGAAGGGGATCAGGTGCAGGTGGTAGGCGAACTCTCCGTCTATGCGGCGCGAGGCCAATACCAACTGGTGATCCGCGAGCTGCAATTCCTCGGCCTGGGCGAGCTCCTCCTCAAGCTTCACCAGCTCAAGGAAAAACTTGAATCGCAGGGATTTTTTGACAAAGGGCGCAAGCGGCCGCTGCCCAAGTTGCCTAAGCGCATCGGCGTGATCACCAGCCCCACCGGCGCGGTGATCCAAGACATCCTCAACGTCCTCACGCGCCGCTTTGCCGGCTTTCACGTGATCCTCTATCCGGTCAAAGTGCAGGGCGAGGGGGCCGCTCAAGAGGTCGCGCAGGCCATTGCCGCTATGAACCGCTACGAGATGGCCGATGTCCTCATTGTAGGGCGCGGCGGGGGCAGCATCGAAGATCTCTGGGCCTTTAACGAGGAGATCGTCGCTCAGGCCATC
>CAYGOG010000152.1:0-2292 GCA_964351415.1 uncultured bacterium
GATTGGGAGAAGTTTGGCTTTTGGGGGCAGGGGGTGGAGAGTGGGGAACCGGTAGTGCGGGCGTATTCGTTCGCCTCGTATCCGGCAGAAGGGAAGGTGCTCAAGTTCAATGTGCGGATCGCAACGCCGCCGAAGGGCAAACCATGGGGCGTTTGTTCGTCGTATCTGTTTTCGCTGAAAGGGGGAGATGAGGTGGAGCTGTCGGGGCCCTTTGGCGAGTCGTTCATGCGCGGGACGGGGGAAGAGCTGGTGTTCTTGATCGGCGGCGCAGGGTCGTCGTTTGGGCGAAGTCACATTATGCAGTTGTTTCGGACCGAAAAGACGGGGCGGAAGGCGACGCTCTGGTATGGGGCGCGATCTTTGAAGGAAAATATTTATCAGGGGGATTTTGAGGCGTTGGCGCGGGAATGTTCAAATTTTTCCTATCGGCTGGTTTTGTCGGAGCCGCTGCCCGAAGATCGGTGGCCGAGTCGGGCGGAAGATCCGGTGCGCAACAACTTCTTGTTCAAGGCGTTTGAGCTGGGACAGCTGAAGGGGATGGAGGCGCCGGAGCGGGCGATGTACTTTGTGTGCGGGCCGCCGCTACACAATAAGGCGTGCATGAAACTGCTAGACGATTATGGGGTCCCCCGCGAGAATATCGTATTGGACGACTTCGGGAGCTAATGATAGTATTCGCAGCCCAGATCAATCCGATCTTGGGAGATGTTGAGGGAAATCGGAAGAAGGTGGCGGATGCGCTGGCGCGCGCGAGAGAGGCGGGCGCCGATGTGGTGTTGACGCCGGAGCTGGTGATCACGGGCTATCCGCCCGAGGACTTGCTGCTCGATGGGCAGATGATCGATGCGTGTGAGCGGGCGATTGCGGAACTTGCGCCGCTGACGAAGGGGATGATGGCGGTGGTGGGGACCCCGCGGCGCAATGGGAGTGGCGTGGAGAAGCCGCTGTTCAACAGCGCGGCGGTGTTTGTCGATGGAAAGGTGGTCGGATACCAGGACAAGCGGTTGTTGCCGACGTACGATGTGTTTGATGAGCGGCGGTTTTTTGAGCCGGGCGCCGAGACGCGGGTGTGGGAGTTTTTGGGGCGGCGGATCGGGATTACGATTTGCGAGGATTTGTGGCAGTATGCGCGTGAGGTGGGGTACACGCATTACGCGTGCGATCCGGTGCAGGATTTGAAGGCGGCGCGGGTCGATCTGGTGCTCAATTTGTCGGCGTCGCCGTACCACTATCAGAAGCGGGAGCTGCGGCAGAAGGTGTTTGGCGCGGCGGCGCAGGCGGTGCACGCGCCGCTTGTGGTATGCAATCAGGTCGCGGGACACGATCAGCTGATTTTCGATGGCTGCAGTTTTTACCTCAATGAGAAGGGGGAGCTGCTGCAGATGGCGCGCGGCTTTCGAGAAGAGGATTTGGTGTGCGATTTGGAGGTGAAGGCGTGCTCTGCGCCCCACTTGCCTGAGCCTATTGTGGATCTGTACGACGCGCTGGTATTGGGGGTGCGGGATTATTTCCACAAACAGGGGTTTCAGAAGGCGATTTTAGGGCTGTCGGGCGGGGTGGATTCGGCAGTGGTGGCGTGCATTGCGGTGGATGCGCTGGGGGCCGATCAGGTGCAGGCGCTTTACCTGCCGTCGCGGTATTCGGCGCCGTATAGCGAGGAAGATGCGGTGGCGGTGGCCGAGCGGCTGGGGATTGCCCTTGAGGCGGTGTCGATTGAACCGCTCTTTGAGGCCTATTTGCAGCTGATGGCGCCGAAATTTCAAGGGCGGGAGTTCGATCAGACCGAGGAGAACTTGCAGGCGCGGGTGCGCGGGATGATCCTGATGGCGTACTCGAATAAGTTTGGGCACATTTTGCTCAATACGTCGAACAAGAGCGAGTTTGCGATGGGATACACGACGCTCTATGGCGATATGTGCGGCGGTTTGTCGGTGCTGTGCGATGTGCTGAAAGATCGGGTGTATCAGCTGGCGCGGTACAAGAGCGAGGTCATCCCAGAGCGGGTATTGACGCGGCCGCCATCTGCGGAACTGCGGGAAAATCAGACCGATCAGGACACGCTGCCGCCGTACGAGGTGCTGGATCCGATTTTGCGCGCGTATAGCGAGGAGATGCGCACGCCGGAGGCGATTGCGCAAAGGCAGGGGCAGACGGTGGCGTTTGTGCTCGATATCGTGCGGCGGGTGCATCGGGCGGAATACAAGCGGCGGCAGGCGGCGATCGGGTTGCGGGTGACCCCGCGCGCGTTTACAAAAGGGCGCTACGTGCCGATTGTCCAGAAGTGGCGGTATA
>CAYGOG010000153.1:0-2246 GCA_964351415.1 uncultured bacterium
CGCTTACGTTTGGTCTACTCCTTAAATGGGTAGCAGGCCTGCACTTCCCCACCTCCTCTTTTTTTTAGGGGAATATGAACCGCATCGCTCGACTCTTCCTCCTCTTACTGACCTGGATGGCGCCTCTGACTGCCGCCCAGCAACTGACTTCAAACGACATTCCGCGCGTCATGGAGCGGCTGTTTCACCTGCACATTGACCATAAAGAATTTAATGTAACGATCGTCCGCCGGATGGTGAAGCTCTACATCGAGCAGTTCGACCCCGATAAGAGCCAGCTCCTCGACAAGGAGATCGGCCCCTACCTAAACCTCTCTGACGCCAAGGCCCGGGCGATCCAAGCCCGCCTGGAAAAGCGGGACTACTCCGACTTCCACGCCCTCAACCAGATCTTCGCCGTCGCGCAAGTCCGCACCCAGCAGATGCGGGCCCAAGTAGCTCGCGACCTGATCCAGCAAGGGGCGACCCGCGAGTCGATCTTCCCGCCCTACACCTCGTCCTACGCTCAAACCGAAGCAGACCTCCTCGAGCGGCAGAAGACCAAAATGACCCGCTTTTACCTCTTCCACCAAGAGCGGACCAATCTCAATACCCCTGATCGGCGCAGCAAGGTGATCGTCCTCTACGAAAAGCGCGTCCTCCGCTCCGAGGCGAGTTACCTCTTCCTCAAGCCCACCCTCTCTCGCGCTGAACTGCCTAAGGCCGAAAACTACCAAACCCTCAAAATCCTCAAATCGTTTGCAAAGAGTCTCGACACCCATACCTCGTTCTTCAGCGCCGAAGAGGCCTCTGAAATGCGCGCCAGCCTCGAGAAGCAGTTTGAAGGGGTGGGCGTCGTCCTCTCAGAAGGGGTCGACGGAGTCCAAATCACCGACGTCGTCAAAGGGAGTCCTGCCGCCGAGTCGGGCAAAATCCAAGTGAACGACCTCCTCGTCGAGATCGACGGCCACAGCACCAGCCGCTACTCGTTTGATGAAGTGCTCGAGCTCCTCAAAAAGAGCCGCTCCGATGTGCGCCTCGGATTTCAGCGGGACGATAAGACCTACTACGTGACCCTCCAAAAGCGCCCCATTGCGATGGATGACGATCGGATCCAAGCGACCTATGAGCAGGTCGAAGGCGGCGTGATCGGCAAAATTTCCCTCTATTCGTTCTACGAAAACCAAGACGGTGTGAGCTCCGAAAAAGACATCCGCGAAGCGATCCGCCGATTCCGCGAAGTGGGCGAACTAAAAGGGCTGATTTTAGACCTGCGCAATAACCCCGGTGGTTATCTCACACAAGCTGTGAAAGTCGCAGGTCTCTTTGTTCAAAACGGCGTCGTCGTCATCTCCAAATATGGCCGCGACGACCTCCACTATCTCCGCAACGTCGTGGGTAAAGCGCTCTTCAACGGCCCCCTCGTTGTCCTCACCTCCCAGATGTCCGCCTCGGCTTCTGAGATCGTCGCGCAGGCGCTCCAAGATTTCGGCGTCGCCGTCGTCGTGGGCGACACCCGCACCTTTGGCAAAGGCTCGATCCAATTCCAAACCTTCACCGACGAGCGCTCCGATCTCTACTACAAAGTGACCGTCGGCAAATACTACACCGTCTCCGGGCGCACCACTCAAATCGAAGGGGTGAAAGCCGACATCGTCGTCCCCACCAACTATGCTCCCTACAATATCGGCGAACGGTACCTCGAATATCCGCTCCAGCCCGACACCGTGGAAGCGGCCTACACCGATCCGCTGACCGACCTCGACCCAAAGACGCGCCTCCTTTTCGAGAGACGCTACATGCCGCAATTGCAGCGCGTCGTGTCCTTCTGGCGCAACCGAGTGTCTGACCTGGCCGAGCGGAGCGCCGCCCGGATCGCCCAAAACTCCAACTACCAAGCGTTCCTCCGCGAGCAGGAGCAAATGCGCCCGCGCCTCGCAGACCTTCCCCCCAATACCATCGGAGAATCATACTCCACTTCTTATGGAGATCTCTCGATGGAAGAGGCGACAAACATCCTCAACGACATGATCCATATGGAAGCGGAAGCGAGTGATGAGATGTCACTGCAGATGACTGGATCCGATTAAATAAAAAAATAAACAAAAAAGAGCGGGTTCCTAGAGGCAGTCGGGGATTGCATCCCCAGCTGCCCCTGCAAAGGCTTTTTCTGGCTTTGCCAAATCGACCCTTCTGCGGAGGGGCTGTGTGGAACACAGCTCCCCCCTTGTTCGGATCGATTTTGCCGTGCCATAAAAAGCCGCGGG
>CAYGOG010000154.1:0-2217 GCA_964351415.1 uncultured bacterium
CAAAGCAAAATCGATCCGCACAAGGGGGGTGCTGTGTTCCACACAGCCCCTCCGCTTGATGAGATCGATTTGGCACAGTCAGAAAAAGCCTTTGCAGGGGCAGCGGGGGACGCAGTCCCCGACTGCCTACGGGGAACCCCTTTTTTCTTATTTTTTTTTTTCTCTTAAATATTACTATAAAATTGTTTCATCAACCCGGGGAGTGCCTTGGATTTGGAGTAGAGGCGCTCGAGGGCGGGGAGACTCCGCAATAGCCGTTCAGAGTCGACCGCCCGCTCTCGATGCATCAAGGCCGGTCCATAGGCGAGCCAACGGAATTGATCGGCCTCTTCGGCTGACGCAAATCCCCCCTCGACCATCTTGAGAAAGCCATACAGCGTCGCCGATTCCACGGCTCCAATGTCGAGCGCATCTTTGCAGGTGAAGCTGAGGTTCTGCGCGCGGGTCAACTCCACCACCTTGAGGACCAGAAACAGGTAGCCAATCTCGATAAACTCCTGCCGCTCCTCGCGCGTCAGCTTCGCGCGGCTCTCGAAAATTGTCTCGTGCACGCGGGCAATCATCTCGCGGCAAAACGCCTCAAATGGCTTTCCCTTACAAGCTGTGGGGAACAGGTAACCCGCCGCTTCGCCCCCCTTGAGTTGGGCCTCAAACAGCTCGCAAAACTCCCGCGCATTGTCGAGTTTCTCGTACGCGTGACTCTGGTGGTAAAAGTCGGTTCCCTTGGTCAATGTCAGCAGGAAAAACACATCGCTAAACTCGGCGCTTCGCTGGAGCGCTTCAAGCGCTTGGCACCGGGCAAAGTCGCGCCACGAAGTGCGGTCTTGCAGGTTGACCAACAGTAGCCCTTCTTTCCGCTCTTGCAAGGCCCGCAAAAAGCCGCGGAAGTCCTCCACAATCTCAGCCCGCTGAATCATCTCCTGTCTTGTGGGACATGGAATGCGGAGCACGTGTCTCCCCTCCATCGCAAACAACTGCGACGGGTAATTCTCTTGGCCGAGCGGATCGAACGGCACCTCTTCCTCGCGCCGCACCAAATCCAAAATCTTAAACAACGGACCGCTCGGGAACTTCGCCAAGTAGCTGCGCAACTCCTCGTCTTGGATCGCCATCTGATTCCAAATCGTATCCCCTTTCAGCGGGAGCGCCCCCTTGCGCATCGTCCGGTGCAGGAGGCCAATGCCCTCTTGCTTGATCCCGCCCGGTCTCCTAAACAGCGCCAGGCACAGCGCATGGCTCAACTGCATCAACAGCGGCGCCACTTTGTCGCTTTGTTCGGCTTGATAGACCACCAAGTGGTGATACTCATCGGAGCGCATCGCCTCGCGCAAGTAATAGTGGAAGTCGGCAAAGTACTGCATGGCGCTTTTGCCCGATGTGTTTTGAATCAGGTGATGCGGGTTGGCCGAAAGGTGCAGCGCGATCAGCGCCTTGCCAATGCTCATTGCAAGCGGATGGTCCATTTGCTTGCGCCCCAACTTGTAAAACGCGCGGATCTCCCGCTCACACATCCGGAGAATCTGATCCGCTGTCGCCTGCAGATCTCGGTCGGCCATCGACCGCACCCGCAACAGGGGGTCCTCTTCAAAGTCGGCACCATCGAGATCGGCGGTGATCTGAATCTCCTGCAATACCTCGGGCGTGTAGTAGGGCTCGCCCGACTCATTGCGGATAAAAAATAGCTCATACTCCCGGTCGCTGATGACGCCCGCCAGATCGCGCACCTCGCGCGCGGGCATCGTCCCCTTTTGCTTGCGGAGTACCGAGTTTTTATAAATATGGGACAGCTCTTGGAACTCCACCCGCTCGGTAACAGTCCCTTTTTGCTTGCCGCCAATCCAAAGCTCCAAGTACCTCTCGAGGCGCGCCGCGGACTCGCCCACAAGCGCCATCAGCCCCTCAATCCCCTTGCGCTCCGTCTCGTTTTCCCACTTGTGCTCCGCATCTTCGCACATGCGCAAAAGGTGCAGATAGACCGCCCGATACGTGGCGTCCATAAGCTCGAGCAGATTTTCGCTCCCCTCGCCGCTCAGCCAGAAGACAGCGCCCGGCTCCCGCTCGTCGGTGGTAATCCTCTTTTCCCACACAATGCCGAGCCGCGGCGGATGCTCCAAATCGAGTCCAGCCAGGGCCGTCAAATTATCCACCGCTTCAGCCAATGAAAGGGGCTTAATATCTTTTGTCTTCATAATTCACATTATCGTATTAATCTATAAT
>CAYGOG010000155.1:0-2212 GCA_964351415.1 uncultured bacterium
CTCGAAGACGGTGTAGTCACCCGATTTTGCCTCGAGGAGCCGCTCGGTGAGAATGTGGGATTGAAGGGGGCTGAGTAAAAGGAGAAATAAGAGTAGCCGATTCATCTGCAATATATTAACAGGAGTGGATATGGGGTGGCTATTTTTTTTGATGGCGGGGGGGCTGATTGTGCAGCAAGATTTGTTTCCCGCTTTTCAAGAGTCGGAAGTCGTGGCACAATCGAAAGCCAAAACGAAGGAAGAGCGGATCGCCGAGATCGACGCTGAGATCGAAGAGCTGAAGGCGCGCAAGAGGGGCTATGAGGGGCGCGCGCTGTGGTTTGAGAATACGGCGGATCGGGAGCAGTTTACGCAGCAGTATTGGCTGGAGACGCGGCGGCTTTGGATGCTCGCAGAGGAAAATCGGATGATGGCGGCGCGGATGCAGGCGCAAATCGATGCGCTTGAGGCGGAGAAGAAGAAGCTGATGGAGAGGGGATGATTTCGCCGCTGTTTACCGATTTGTACCAGCTGACGATGGCGTACGGCTATTGGAAGCAGGGGATGGCGGAGCGGGAGGCGGTTTTCCATTTGAATTACCGCAAGTGGCCCTTTGGGGGTACGTTTGCGCTGGCGGCGGGGTTGCAATGCGCAGCTGAGTTTCTGGAGCAGCTGCAGTTTTCAGAGAGCGATTTGGACTACTTGGGCGAGTTGGGATTTGAGCGGCCGTTTCGGGATTTTTTAAGGGGCTTTCAGTTTGCCTGCGATGTGGAGGCGGTGCCGGAGGGGCGCTTGGTATTTCCGTATGAGCCGCTGGTGCGGGTCAGGGGGCCTTTGTGGCAGGCGCAGATTCTGGAGAGCCCGTTGCTCAATTTGCTGAACTTTCAGACGCTCATTGCGACGAAGGCGCGGCGGGTTTGCTTGGCGGCGGGGGGCGATCCGGTGGTGGAGTTTGGGATGCGGCGCGCGCAGGGTCCCGACGGGGCGCTGTCGGCGAGTCGCGCGGCCTACATTGGCGGCTGTGTGGCGACGTCGCACGTGTGGCCGGGAAAATTGTGGGGCATTCCGGTGCGCGGCACGCATGCGCACAGCTGGGTGATGGCGTTTGAGCACGAGGTGGAGTCGTTTGAGGTGTTTGCCGACTTGATGCCGAATCGGTGTATTCTGCTGGTCGATACGTACGATTCGATTGAGGGGACGCGGCGGGCGATTCAGGTGGGGCTGCGGTTGCGCGCCAAGGGATATGAGCTGGCGGGGATTCGGCTCGATTCGGGCGATTTACTGAGTTTGAGCGTAGCCTGTCGCAAATTGCTGGATGAGGCGGGATTTGGGAAGACGCAGATCATGGCGAGCAACGAGTTGGATGAGGGGATCATCCGCGAGCTGAAAGCGAAGGGCGCGCCGATTGCGATTTGGGGCGTGGGGACACATCTGGTGACGGCGTCGGGGCAGAGCGCGCTCGATGGCGTGTACAAGTTGTCGGCGATTCGGGGCAAGACGGGCGCATGGGAAGATCGGCTGAAGTTATCCGAGCAGGCGGCTAAAGTGACGCACCCGGGGATTTTGCAGATTCGGCGCACGGCAAGGGGCGATGTGCTCTATGATGAGCTAGTGGGGCCGCCGGTTGAAAAGGGCGAGGATTTGTTGGTGCCGATTTTCAGGCGCGGCAAGCGGGTGTACGACTTCCCGACGCTGCATCAGGTGCGCGAGACGGCGCTTCGAGAGAAGATTCCGGATCTACAGCGCGAGGTGAAGCTGGAGCCCCGCTTTGCGGCGAAGAAGCAGGAGATGATGCAGCGCATTTCAGGGATTCTTGCACCATAAATGAGGGGTCGAGGGACGCGCCGTTCCAAAAGTGCCATTGGCCGAGGGCTTGGTGGGCGTACATTTCATAGCCGTAGATGAGGTGGCAATGGCGTTGAGCGGCGCTGTGGTGGAAGCGGCTTGTGAGCGGTCGGCTTGCGATGTGGAGGACACGCGTGTGTGGGAGGAAGTCGAGGTCGAGCGGCTCGGGTGTGGTGTTGATCAGGATGTCGTAAGAGCCGAGGTTGTCGAGCGAGGTGGCGGTGCAGCCGAAGTGGGCGGCGAGCGCAGTTGCGCGCGACAGGGTGCGATTGGCGATCCGCACCTGCGCGCCGCGCTGATGCGCTTCAAAGATGATGGCGCGGGCGGCGCCGCCGGCGCCGATGACGAGGATAGTTTTGCCTTGGACGGGGCCGAGTGCGTCGAGGGC
>CAYGOG010000156.1:0-2193 GCA_964351415.1 uncultured bacterium
ATGTTATAGTGACCCCTGACGGATTTGGAAGAGTAGATTTGCAAAAAGCAATTGTTAACACCACTGAAAACGGCACCTTCACCCCTGGTGCAGTTGAGATTCACGATCAGCTAACTGTAGTTGCAACAGAGTCAGCTTCAGCTGCTTTTGTAGTGGATAACCAAGCATATGGTGGAGATATTTTTACAGCTAAAAGATCTGGTTTGAGTAAGTTTGTTATAAATACAGAGGGTTATGTAGGAGTTGGAAAATCCAGCCCACTCTACTCACTTGATGTTGAAGGCGATTTCGCATTCACAGGAGATATAATTATAGATGGCACACGATATATTTTACCTGATGCTGATGGCAAGAAAGGTTCTTATCTTTCAACTGATGGCGCGGGAAAGCTTTCCTGGTATGATAAGGTAGAACATATCACTGCAAATAACGGAGTGCTTGCACTGAGTGATCAAAATGCGACTTTTCTGATTGGTGGGTCATCAACTGAGTCTGCAAAATTTGCTTTTATCAACTCTAGCACTCCAAAACTTCAAGTGTCAGCAGATCTGATATTAGCAGGATCAACTGGCACTACCAGAACGATAGCAACAAATAATAGCAACAGCTTAATTTTGGGTAACTCAGAAACCGGAAATATACTTTTTAACCAGACCGGAAATGTTGGAATCGGGACATCCGCACCCAGCGCAAAACTTGATGTAAATGGAACTATTAGGCTTGATTTACAAACTCCGTTGGTTGCTGATCAAGCTCTTTGTCATTCATCAACTGGAACTAATGATCAAGATATCGTTGATTGTACATCTGGTGTTTCGGATTATATGGAAATGTATTCTGTTGAAGAAGGAATCGAGCTTGGAGATATCGTTACACCGTCTGATACTTACATCACCACCACCCAGGGCGACCGGGTAGCAAAACTGGATAAATCTACCTCCGCTTACCAGCCCGGCATTGTGGGTATTATTTCGGACAAATCCCAGGCCGGAGATTTTAACTCTATCGGGTATAACATCAAAGCTGAAGACAATCCTCAGCCAGTAGCGCTTAACGGGCGTGTTATGGTGAAAATTTCTAACTATTACTCTCAGGCTATCCAGCCGGGAGATTTTATCACTACCTCGGATGAACCGGGTAAAGCGATGAAGGCCACCCACGCCGGACAGATGATCGGTAAAGCTTTGGAGGAATGGACGCCTGGTTCCGGCAAAGACAAGGTTATGGTATATGTTTACAACGCCTATGCCGACCCGGGCAATTTCCTAGCCAACCTATCAATGGACGATGAAGGCAACTTGATTATTCCAAAACTTAAATCAGAAGCCATCACAGTTTCCGGAAAAGTTAAAGCTGAGAGTGCTGAGATACTTGGTACACAAACCTCTTACTATGATATAGACGGAAAAGTTGCTTCGCTGGAGCAGGTTATAGAACTTCAGAGGAAGAAACTTGAGGAAAATGAGGTTAGGCTGGCAGACCTTGAACAAAAGGTATCAAACTCACCAACACCCGTTGCAACCAGCAGTGCTGCAATTGCAGAGATAGCCTCCTCTTCAGCACAGATAGCCACATCCTCAGCAATAGCTTCAGGGGATAGTTTAAATCTAACTCCACCAGAACTACTACTGGCCACAGGATCAGCAACGCTGGCTGATATTAAAGTCACATCATCAGCTGATATAGCTGGTAAACTAACGGCTTATGACATGACGGTGTCTAATGACTTCAAAGCCTTAGGGAACAGTACTTTAGGAAATACTGTGGTTGCTGGTGATCTCACAGTTGATGGCACACTTTCAATAACAGGTGGTAACACCATCAATGCACTATCAACCCTATATCTACAAACCTCCCCACTGGCTGATATGGTTGACATCTTCAACGGCCTTGTCACAATTGACAAGGATGGAAATGTAAAAGTCCAGACTATAGCTGCTAAAGAGTTTAAGGCTGAGGCTGGAAAATCGGTTGGCACAGGAACAATTAGCACTGGGACAAAGACAGTAAAGGTCTCTACAACTCTGGTAAAATCAAACTCAAGAATTTTAGTTACACCAACCACAGATATCTTGACACCAATTGCAGTCACCAAAAAGGTTGATGGAACTGAGTTTGAGGTTAGCATAGCTACAATAGCTACAGAGGATATCAGCTTTGACTGGTTCATAGTTAATGAGAGTGAATAAATTG
>CAYGOG010000157.1:0-2166 GCA_964351415.1 uncultured bacterium
GGAGTCCTCCATGCAGCGCGCGAGCTGAAGGTTGCAGTGCCCATTGTGGTGCGCGTGGAGGGGACCAATGTCGAAGAGGGGAAACGGCTCTTCAAAGAAAGCGGATTGAAAATCGCGACGGCGGCGACGCTGGCCGAAGCGGCAAAATTGGCGGTAGAGCATGCCCATTCTGGTCGGTAAAGAGACGCGCGCGATTGTGCAAGGGCTCTCGGGGAAAGCGGGCCGCTTTCACGCCGAGCAATGCCTTGCGTACGGCACCCAAATTGTCGCGGGCGTGACGCCCGGCAAAGGGGGTACAGAAGTGCTCGGGTTGCCGCTCTTCGACACCGTGTGGGAGACAAAGAAGCTGAAACCCGACGCGAGTCTGATTTTTGTGCCGGCGCCGTTTGCGGCAGAGGCGATTTTAGAGGCGGAAGACGCAGGAATCCCGCTCATTGTGTGCATCACCGAGGGGATTCCGGTGCGCGACATGCTCGAGGTGAAACGGGTGATGGCGCAGTCCAAGACCTCGCGCCTCATTGGGCCGAATTGCCCTGGCCTCATCACCCCCGGCGCGTGTAAACTGGGGATCATGCCGGGCTATATTCACAAACCGGGGAGTATCGGGATTGTCTCCCGCTCCGGAACGCTCACCTATGAAGCCGTCTGGCAGACGACGCAACTGGGCCTCGGCCAGTCGACCTGTGTCGGCATTGGCGGCGATCCGCTGAATGGCACGAGCTTTGTCGACGTATTGCAACTCTTTGAGCAAGACCCGCAGACGAAGGCCATCCTCCTCATGGGCGAGATCGGCGGCGATGCGGAAGAGCAGGCGGCCGAGTGGATCCGGAAACACGGCAAAAAACCGGTTGCGGTGTTCATCGCGGGGTCCACGGCTCCCGAGGGAAAGCGGATGGGCCATGCGGGCGCTATTGTCTCGGGTGGAAAAGGGACCGCGCAGGCAAAGTTTGCAGCGTTTGAGAAAGCGGGCTGCACCATCACCCGCAACCCGGCCGAGATGGGCCTTGCCATCCAAAAGGCAATGAAATGATCCCCATCTCCGTGCATCCGTTTTTCTGGATTTTAGCGGCTCTCTTAGGCTATCTCTTGGGCGGCACCATTGTGGGGATGTTTCTCTGGATCGGGATCATCTTCCTCTCCGTGCTGATCCACGAGATGGGACATGCGCTCACCGCCGTTTTATTTAAACAAACCGCGCGGATCCAACTGATGGCGATGGGCGGCCTCACCACCTATGAAGGGCCCCGCCTAAGCTACGGCAAGCAATTCCTCATCGTCCTCAATGGCCCCATCTTCGGCTTTCTTCTCTCGGCCGCAGGGTGGGGCGTCGAACAGGTGGTGCACATGCCGATCGCGCTCTACGTGGCGCACGGCTTTTTCTGGATCAACCTCTTCTGGAGCGTGCTAAACCTCTTCCCTATCCTGCCGATGGATGGGGGACAGCTCCTCCGCATCTGTCTGGAAGCCATTTGGGGCGTCAAGGGGATGCGCGCTGCGCTCCTCATCGGGATGGGGCTCTCCGGCTTCTTAAGCCTTGGCTGCTTTGCGCTGCAACAACTGCTCGCAGGCGCGCTCTTTTTCCTCTTTGCGTACCAGAACTTTGAGATGTGGAAACAGGGACGGCGCGCGACTCGAGGCGATCGGGACGACGAAATGCGGCAGCTCCTCATCCACGGCGAAGAGCTCCTCCAGCAAGGCAATAAGTCAGAGGCACAACAGGCGTTTGAGAAAGTGCTCCTCAAGACGGGGCACGGCCTCCTCGGCAGCGCGGCTGCGCAATACCTCGCGCTTCTCGAAGCGGCAGCGGGCCACAAAGAGCGGGCCTACGAGCTGCTCAAGCAGTTTCCCGACGACCTCGCCCCCGAGCCGAAACTCCTCCTGCACACCCTCGCCGAAGAGCACGGCGAAGACCGGCTGATTGCGCACCTAGCAGCGGACGTCTACCAAACCTCGCCTACCGCCGCAGTAGCGCTGCGCAATGCCCGCGCCTTTGCCCGTCTGCGCCGAGGGGAGCAAGCGGGGGGCTGGCTCGAGACCGCCTCTTCATTTGGGCCCGTCGACGCCACCGCAGCCCCATTCGACCTCCTCGCTTCCGACCGCGCGTTCCAGGAGTTCGTGCACCGCATCCACAATTAATTTACGCGCACCGTGTAGTAGCGCTGATAG
>CAYGOG010000158.1:0-2144 GCA_964351415.1 uncultured bacterium
TTCGACGTCCTCTTCAACAAAGGGATCTCCCACTTAGGCTCGCTCATCGACATGGGCAGCGACATGGGGATCATCGACAAGAAAGGGACCTGGTTTAGCTACCAAAATACCCGCCTCGGACAAGGGCGCGACGCCGCGCGCGATGAGCTCGAAAAGAACCCCAAGCTCGTCGATGAAATTGAGAAACAGGTGCTCGCAAAAGCGCTCTCGACAGAACCTAAACCAGCGCCAGAAGCGGCCCTTGCATAGCGCGTAAGCTCGAAACAAACATCTGGAACGGCTCGGTCCACAAACCGAGCTGTTGCCAGCTCCTCTCGAGTCCCGCCATCTCCGCCTCAAACATCTCCCGCGCCCGCGCCCACCCCACCAAGTGCACCAAATTCAAGCTATCGCCGCGTCGCGCATCTTGCTGCGCGTCATCCATATCGTCGGCGATCTGAAACGCCATCCCCAGCTGCTGCGCCGATCGGCGCACCGCCTCCAACCGCTCTCCATCGCCCCCGCCGTACAGCCACCCCAACACAAGGGAAATCTCAAACAGCGTCGTCGTCTTTTCGCGGATAATCTGCAGCGCCGTCTCCACATCGTGGCACGGCGGAAAAAGATCTAAATACTGCCCGTGCGTCGCCCCCCGCAAACCCGCACACCGGGTCACCGCCTCAAGTCCGCGCGCCACCACCTCCCCCTTTCCAGAATCGCGACAGAGGCCTCCATAACCCGCTGCAATCAACGTATAACTCGCAAGCAGGGCCACACTCTCTCCAAACACGCGATGCAGCGACGGACGAGATCTGCGCACGTCATCGTCATCCATACAGGGCAAATCATCGGCGATCAGCGACGCCGTGTGAAAGTATTCCACAGCCAACGCGACCGGCATCACATCCCCGTTCCCCAGCGCCGCCGCCGTGCACAGCACCAACATCGGGCGAAGCCGCTTGCCACCGCTCAACACCGCATATTCGCACGCCTCGCGCAACCGCGACGGCGGCCCCATCTGCTCCAAGTCGGCCCGCAAGGCCGCCTCAACCTGCTCCCGAAGCGCGCCGATCATGACTGCCCACTCAAAGGCCGCAGAAGAGACCCCGGCTTCAGCAAAGTCCCCGGGTTCAACACAGAATTGCACCCCACCTGACAACCATCGCCCACAATCGCCCCCATCTTGCGCAAACCGGTCGCCCCCTTTTGCCCTTCCCACCGCACCGTCACCTCTTTCCGATCGAGCCGCAAATTGGCGCACTTCACCCCCGCGCCCAAGTTGACGTTCCGCCCCAAAATCGAATCGCCCACATAAGTAAAGTGGGTCGCCGCCGCACCGTCCAACAAAATCGAGTGCTTCACCTCGGCCGCATGTCCAACCGTACACCCCTCGCCCAAAATCACCCCACCCCGAAGGTAGGCGCCGTGCCGAATCGCCGATCCCGCTCCCACAAGACACGGCCCCTCAATATACGCGCCCGGCTCAATCACAACTCCCTTGCCAATCGAAATGCGCTCCCGATTCACCAAGAAAACGCCCTCCGGCACCGCGCTCTCGATCTGACACGCGCCCCACCCCTCCAAATATTCCTGAAGTCTTCCCAGCGCCGCCCAAACGGGATCGCCGTCGAGCCAAAGCGTCCGATGGGCAAATCCATCGAGGTCAAAAAAAGAGGCGGGAGCAAACGGCATGCCACGCAGTATACCGCGCCTCTGATTCAGAAGAATATTCTTTTTTCTCTAGAATTCTTTTCCTCTTCAAGCGGTGTGGATTTGTTGATAAGCTCTATTTTCTCTAGACACGGCGACTGTCGATAGCGGTGTTCACAAGTTGTTTAAGAGTCGAGGAACTCCCCGACCGAACCCGACTTGGCCCACTTATCGACAGGTTATGAACAGGGATCGACCAAACTTTCCCCAATGTAGACTATGATGACGGAACCCATTCACTGTATTCACTTTGGCCCTTGCTCCGGCTGCACCCTCGACGCCGACTGGGCCACCCCGCCGATCCACCGCGAACTCGAGCTCTTTTGGGGGGCGCCGGTTCCCCTCATCGCCGGCAGTTGCCGCGGCTGGCGCCACCGCGCAAAACTCGCCGTGCGCAACTCGATCGGCCTCTTCCGCCGCGGCACCCACGACGTCCTCGCCATCCCACACTGCCA
>CAYGOG010000159.1:0-1815 GCA_964351415.1 uncultured bacterium
GTGAGGAAAAGGAGGGTCGCCACAAGCGAGAAAGAGAAGACGTGGAGGAGGACGAGGAAGATGACGAGCATGAACCCGCAGATACAGGAGATGCCCGGCTCCACCTTGTCGCGCGAAATTTGTCCCGCGATGATTGAGCCGGCCGCGATGCCGACCGCAGTGGCGAGGAAGAGGTAGCCGCCCCCGGTCTCCGTGAGGCCGAGCGATTCCATCGCAAATGGGATGATGTTGAGCTGGGTGAACGCCCCCATGAAGAGGAAGAACGAAGCGCCGAAAATGGCGGGGAGGAGGTTGGGGATGTTCCAGGCGAAGCGGAGGGTGCGGTAGATCTCCGTCAGAAAGAGGGGGGAGATTTTTTTGGGCGAATTTTGCGCCGGCGTTTTCCGAATCCCCAAGCTGAAGCAGAGCCCGAAGAAAGCGACGCAGATGGTGAAGATCGACTCGGCAACAAAATTTTTATTTGTGATGTCGACGATGAACGAAGCGAGGAAGGTGCCCAGGATGATCGCGAAATAGGTCATCGAGGTCATCGATCCATTGGCTTTGGAGACCATTTTGGGCTCGACGAGCTCCGGGATGATGCCGTATTTCGAGGGGCCGAAAAAGGCGCTGTGGGTGGAGAGGAGGAAGAGGGTGAGATAGGAGCCCCACACCGATTCAAAATAGGTGGCGGCAAGCCCGGCGAGCATGACGAGGAGCTCGATCCCCTTCATGCTGACGATGATGGTCCGTTTGCTGAATCGGTCGGCTAACACGCCCGCCGTCGAGGAGAAAAGGAGGAATGGGATGACGAAGATGGCGCCGGCGAGCGAGAGGATGGTAGGGGCGTCGGCGGGGCCTTTGACGTGGATCAGAAGGTAGATCACCAGGAGCTTGTAGACGTTGTCGTTGAGGGCGCCCAGAAACTGGGTGGCATTCAACAAATAGAAAGACCGTAGGTCAGTTCGCAGTAGCCAACGCATGGTGATAGAGGTGATGATACCCTATTTCGGCTTAAGTCTGTAGGATAGGTTCATGATCCCAACCCTTTATTTTAGCGAACGGCTGAAATGGCTCGCGAGCCGACTGGCTGAGCGGCTCCGAGAGCAAAATGACCCGTTTCGGCGCCGTTGGGTTATTTTGCCTCATGGGGGGATGAAGGGGTGGTTGATGCGCCATCTCGTCGCCGAGATGCCGACTGAGCGGTTGGTGGGGATTGAATTTTTGACTTGGCGCGATCTGCTGCAAGAGGGGCCGTCGAAATTGGAGGTGACGCTCCGGCTGCTCGCGGAGGATCCGATGGGGGTGGCGGCGCTGTTTCCCGACTATTGGCTCTACGGGGCGCCCGAAGAGGGGTGGCAGAAAGAGCTGTTCGACAAGGTGTATGTAAAGCCAGCGGTGAGCGGCGTGCCGGCGTGCGAGGAGCTGCATCTGTTTGGGATCGACGAGATGCCCCCCTGCGTGTGGGAATGGCTCTTCCGCTGCGGTGTGCCGCTCACCGGCTATCTATTCTCGCCGTCGGCGCAGTATTGGGGCGATGTGCTCTCCTACGGTGAGCGCCGTTTCCAGCGGAAGTTGGGGGCCTCGCATGAGTATGAGGAGCGGATGCCGCTCTTGGGGAATTGGGGACGGCTCGGGCGGAGGACGCTGGAGCTGTTGGATCGCTTTGAGTGGCGCGGCGAAGAGGATTATGGCCCCGAGTCGGGGAATGCGCTCGCCGATCTCAAACGGGAGATGCTCTTTTTGGAGCCGATTGAGCGGTGGACCGACTCGACGCTGCAAGTGGTGGGCGCGGGGGCCTCGCGGATGGGCGAGTTGGAGGCGATCCGGATCCAC
>CAYGOG010000159.1:1825-2125 GCA_964351415.1 uncultured bacterium
ATTCGAAAGTGGGATGGGCCGCTGTCCGAGGTGGTGGTGCTGACGCCGCAGCTCGATGCGTATCTGCCGCTGTTGCCGCTTGTGTTCGGCGATGAGATTCCGTGGTCGGTGCGGTCGGAGGCGATGCCGAACAGCTACAGCCGCGCCGTTGAGCTGCTGATCTGCTTGAGCGAGGGGCGGTGGGAGGTGGAGGCGGTGCTCGAGCTGCTCGAGACGGGCCCCTTCAAGCGGGGCGCTGGCTTTACAACCGAAGAGGGGGACGCGATTCGGGATTGGGTGGAGGCGGTCCGGGTGCGCCAC
>CAYGOG010000160.1:0-651 GCA_964351415.1 uncultured bacterium
AGCACACCAGATCAGGGAGGGGTGGGTCAGGGCGCGGCGCGCATTGGGCATCGCAATGGGGTCGTAGAGGCGCAAGGCCGCCCCTTGCGCGAGGAGCTCTTCGATGAGGACGAGCGAGGGCGCTTCCCGCATGTCGTCGGTGTCGGGTTTGAAGGAGAGTCCCCAGATTGCGATGGTTTTGCCGGAAAGGCCCCCTTGTGGCGCAAAGTAGTCGGCGATCCAGCGGCCTAAGAGCTGCTTTTGCCGGTTGTTCACGGTGTCGACGGCGTTGAGAAGGGGCGTTTCGACATGGGCGTCGCGCGCCGTTGCCATGAGGGCGCGGATATCTTTGGGGAAACAAGAGCCTCCGTAGCCGACACCTGCATAGAGGAATGCGTAGCCGATGCGGCTGTCGGAGCCGATTCCCTTCCGCACGCAGTTGATGTCGGCTCCCACTTCGCGGCAGATCGCCGCCATTTCGTTCATAAAGGAGATGCGCGTTGCCAGCATGGCGTTGGCTGCGTACTTGGACATCTCCGAAGATGCCGGGTCCACGAATAGGACTGCATGACCGTTCTTCATGAGCGGCGCGTACAGGTCCGACATTCTTTCCTTGGCCCAATCTTCCTTGACGCCGATCACGACGCGGTCGGGTCTCACAAAATCGCGGAT
>CAYGOG010000160.1:661-2122 GCA_964351415.1 uncultured bacterium
TCCTTCGGGAAGCAGGACCCGCCGTACCCCGGCCCGGGGAACAGGAACGACGGGCCGATGCGGGAATCGCTGCCGAGCCCGTGGCGCACGAGGTCCACGTTAGCGCCGACCTTCTCGCACAGACTGGCGATCTCGTTCATGAACGAGATGCGGGTGGCGAGCATGGCATTGGCGGCGTACTTGGTCATCTCGGCGGAGGTGAGGTCCATGACGAGGATCTTGTCGTGGTTGAGGCAAAACGGGGCGTAGATGTCGCGCAGGAGGTGGGCGGCGCGCGCATTGTCGGTGCCGATCACAATGCGATCGGGTTTGAGACAGTCTTGGACGGCGGCGCCCTCTTTGAGGAATTCGGGATTGGAGACGACGTCAAAGGGGATGGAGGTGTTGGCGCTCATGAGGGCGCGGACGCGTGTGGCGGTGCCGACGGGGACGGTGGATTTGTCGACGATCACGGTGTAGCGGGTCATGTGGCGCGCGAGGGAGCAGGCGGCCGATTCGACGTATGAGGTGTCGCACGAGCCGTCGTCGCGCGAGGGGGTGGGGACGGCGAGGAAGCAGACGTCGGAGAAGGCGACACCTTCGGCGTAGTCGGTGGTGAACGAGAGGCGGCGCGCGGCGGTGTTGCGTCGGACGAGCTCTTCCAAGCCCGGTTCGAAGAAGGGGAGTTCCCCTTTTTTCAGGCGGGCGATTTTCTGCGGGTCGATGTCGAGACAGAGGACGTGGTGCCCCATTTCGGCAAAGCAAGCCCCTGTGACCAGGCCGACGTAGCCTGTGCCTACCATGAGAATATTCATGGCAATAGTGTTAGCACGAGAAGAGAGGCGAAGTCAATCTTCCGTTCTGGAGAAGGGAGCGCCTTTGGCAGAGCGCGGCGAGCTCGGCGTCGTGTGTGACGAGGAGGAGCGCGGTGTTGAGCGAGAGGAGGAGTTGGACGATGGATTGCGCGTGCGTGCGGTCGAGGTTGCCGGTGGGTTCGTCGGCGAGGAGGAGCGACGGGTTGTTGCAGAGGGCGCGCGCGATGGCGACGCGCTGCCGCTCGCCGCCGGAGAGGATTTTCGCGGGGAAGAGGGCGCGGTGTGCGAGTCCGACGCGGTCGAGGAGGTCGATGCCCCACACGTCGTCGATGGGTTTGCGGGCGATGCGCAAGGGGAGGAGGACGTTTTCGAGGGCGGAGAGGTCGTCGAGGAGGTTGTAGTTTTGGAAGATGAAGCCGATCTGCTCGTTGCGCAGGCGCGGCGCATTGTCGCGCGTGACGGGCTCGTTGTTGAGGAGGAGTGTGCCGGCGTCGGGCTCTTCGAGTGTGCCGAGGATATGGAGGAGGGTGGATTTGCCTTCTCCGGAGCGCCCTTGGATGGCGATTGTGTCGCGCGGCGCGATGTCGAGCGAGATGTCGTGCAGGACGGTGAGGGGAGAGGGCGTGTGGTACGATTTGGAGAGGTTGTGCGCGTGGAGGATCATGAG
>CAYGOG010000161.1:0-2082 GCA_964351415.1 uncultured bacterium
GGCATGGCCCCACGTGAAGGGGATTTTTCAGGCGATTGCGGCAAAGAGCGAGGGAGAACCGTGCTGTGATTGGGTGGGCGAGGGGGGCGCGGGCCATTACGTGAAAATGGTGCACAACGGCATTGAATATGGGGACATTCAGCTGATTTGCGAGGCGTATGACTTGCTGAAGCGGGGCTGTGGGATGGGAAATGGGGAGCTGGGCAAGGTGTTTGCAGAGTGGAATCGGGGGGCGTTGGATAGCTATTTGATCGAGATTGCGGCCGATATTTTTCAGAAGAATGGAGCGCTGTTGGATGTGATTTTGGATGTGGCGGGGCAAAAGGGGACGGGGAAGTGGACGGCGATCAGCGCGCTGGACTTGGGGGTGCCGCTGACGCTGATTGCAGAGGCGGTCTATGCGCGGTGTTTGAGCGCGCTGAAAGAGGAAAGAGTGGAGACGGGGAAGGTGTACGGCAGCGGGGTGGGGAAGGTGGACGTCAATGAGAAGGTGGTGGGCGAGGCGCTCTATGCGGCGAAGATCGTGAGCTACATGCAGGGCTTTATGCTGATGCGCGAGGCGAGTGAGACGTATCGGTGGAACTTGAACTTTGGCCAGGTGGCGCTCATGTGGCGGGGCGGGTGCATCATCCGAAGCCGCTTCTTAGGCAAGATTAAAGAGGCATTTGGGAAGGAGTTGGGCCATTTGCTGTTGGATCCGTTTTTTAAGGGGGAGATGGATCGGTGTTTGGGATCGTGGCGGAGAGCGGTGGCGGGGGGGATTAGCGCGGGGATTCCGCTGCCGGCGATGAGTGCGGGCTTGAGCTTTTTCGACGGGATGCGCGCGGATCGGTTGCCGGCCAACTTGCTGCAGGCGTTGCGGGACTATTTTGGCGCGCATACGTATCGGCGGGTGGACCGGGCGGGAGACTTTCACACAAACTGGACAGGGCGCGGAGGTGACGTAAGTTCTTCTACTTATAATGCATGATGAGCTAGAATCGCCCGTCATGATGAATATTTCACTTGATACGGTGGGAAAGCATCTGGCGAATGCTCTGCTCGAGGGGGCGGTATGGGCTCTCTCGGCCCGCGTATGGAATGCCGTATGTCCGCTCTTTGCACTCAGTGTGGGGGGGACGTTTGTCTATTGCTGGGGAGCGGCTCTGGGGCGTCCCGTATTGCGCAGCTTTGCCGAGGAAGTGTTGCCGAAACGGGAGTGGACCGTGTGGCGGTGGACGGTATCGGTCGCGCAGATTGCGGCGATTCCAGCGAGTTCCTGTTTGGGAGCGCGCTTGGCGCTGGTAGTGGGGTATACGCTTGCGATGCCGATGTGGCAGCTGTTTACCTACGCGTCGTTTTGGACGCTGGTCATTTTAAAGGCGTGGCAGTACAGACCTACTCATCTTTCAGCACATCCATAAAGACCGATTGGGGGATGTTAACCTTGCCAATCTCTTTCATCTTCTTTTTGCCCTCTTTTTGCTTTTCCCAGAGCTTGCGCTTGCGAGAGATGTCGCCGCCGTAGCATTTGGCGGTGACGTTTTTAGTGAGGGCGCCGATGGTCTCGCGGGCGATGATCTTGCCGCCGATCGCGGCTTGGATGGGGACTTTGAAGAGCTGCTGCGGGATGAGGTCTTTGAGGCGGGCGCAGAGGGCGCGCCCTTTGGCCTCAGCTTTGGAGCGGTGGACGAGGCAAGAGAAGGCGTCGACCGGCTCGTCGTTGACGCGGATCTCGAGTTTGATGATGTCGCTCTTCTGGTAGCTGTCGGCTTCATAGTCAAAGGAGCCGTAGCCGCGGGTGACCGACTTGAGTTTGTCGTTGAAGTCGGTGATGATTTCGTTGAGGGGAAGGCGGTATGTGAGGAGGAGTGAGGTGCCGCCGCCCTGCTCGGTTTTGAGGAGTTCGCCCCGTTTGTCGAGGCAAAGGCCCATGATGGCGCCGAGGTAGTCGCTGGGGGCCATGATGTGGCATTTGACCATGGGTTCTTCCACAAGTTCGATGTGCGCCGGGTCGGGGTAGCGGGCGGGATTATCGATCTGGAGGGTTTTGCCGTTGGTGAGGAGGAAGTTGTAGATGACGCTCGGCGCCGTGGTGATGAT
>CAYGOG010000162.1:0-2075 GCA_964351415.1 uncultured bacterium
GCAGGATGGCTGCTGTATTGGGGATGGAAGGGGCGGCTGTCGAGGATGGAGTGCGGGGGATTCAGGGCGTTTGGGTCGCCAATTACAATTGCCCCGGTCAAGTGGTGATTTCGGGGACGAAAGAGGGCGTTGAGGCGGCTTCCGTGCAATTGAAGGAACGGGGGGCTAAACGGGTGATTCCGCTGCAGGTGCACGGCGCGTTTCACAGCGGCCTTATGGAGTCGGCAAAAGTGGCGTTGGCGCCTTATCTCGACAAAGCGCCCTTGAAAGCATCCGATAGCGCGCTTGTCATGAACGTCCCCGGCGACTTTGCTCCGGAGGAAGAGGTGCGCCGCAATCTGAAGAGGCAGGTGACCGAGCCGGTGCGGTGGGAGCAGGGAATCCGCGCGATCGATCAACGGGGCGTCGACTTCTATGTGGAGATGGGGCCCGGGCGCACCTTAAGCGGCATGAATAAGAAGATCGGTCCTCAAGCCCCCACTCTTTCACTTGAAACAATTGCAGATCTAGAGGGAGTTGCCAAATGCTTTTAAAGGGAAAAAAAGCCCTTGTGACGGGCGGAACCGCCGGCATTGGGGAGGCCATTGCCCTGCTCTTCGCCGAACAGGGGGCTGAGGTGTGCATCTGGGGGACAAACGAACAGCGCGCGGAGGGGGTGGTGCGGCGGATGGGGAGCGGGCAGTACCAGCTCGTCGATGTGTCCCAAACCGCTGAGGTGGAGGCGGCTGCTAAAGAACTCGGACAAGTGGATATTTTAGTGAATAACGCGGGCATCACCCGAGACGGGCTTCTGATGAAGATGAGCGAGGCCGATTGGGACCTGGTGCTCGACGTCAACCTAAAATCGGTCTATAATACGTGTAAAGCCCTGATCCGACCGATGATGAAGGCCCGCTCTGGCAAGATCGTGAACATTGCCTCTGTCATCGGCCTGATGGGCAATCCCGGGCAAACCAATTATGCTGCGTCGAAGGCGGGCATGATCGGGTTTACCAAAGCGCTCGCCAAGGAGGTCGCAAGTCGCGGCATCCAGGTGAATTGCATTGCCCCGGGGTACATTGAAACGAATATGACAACTGGCCTCACGCCTGAAGTACAAGAGACCCTCCTCTCGCACATCCCGCTGGGACGCATGGGGCAGCCGCGCGAGATCGCGCAGGCAGCGCTGTTCCTCGCAAGTCCTCTGTCCGATTATGTGACGGGTCAGACACTTGCGGTGGATGGCGGTATGGTCATGTATTAAATTTATGGAGACACTATGACAACGCAACAAGAAGTGATCGATATCATCGTCGAGCAGCTCGGAGTCGATGCTGCCGATGTAAGCCCCGCAAAGTCGTTCGTAGAGGATCTCAATGCGGACTCGCTCGACTTAACCGAACTCATCATGACCTTTGAAGAGAAATTTGGCTTTGAGATTTCCGAGGAAGATGCGGAGAAGCTGAAGACTGTGGGCGATGTTGTGCAATACATCGAGAAGCGCAAAGTCAAAGCGTAATCTGAACTTCATAGGATGAGTGGTATACCGCTCATCCTGTTTTTTCTAATTCAGAATTTGGAAGCAGAGAAGGTGGAGGTCTTCTTCAGGGTCGCGTCGCTTGACGGCGAGGGCGAGCTCTTTCTTGAGCATTTCTGTGACGGTGTCGAGGCCGTCGGTTGCGTAGTGGCGCAGCACTTTCGAGAGGGTTGCGTGGGGATCGCCGAGGTAGCGAGAGAGGGCCGGATTGGGAAGGAAGAAGAGGTCGCCCGCTTCGAGGGGCGTGTCGGAGGTGGAGGAGAGGGTGTGGTGTTCCAGCGACCAGTGGAACGGGAGGGGAAACTCAATTGCTTTGGCTTGGAGGGTGTGGCGCAGCTCGAGGCTGAGGTGGGGCGGCGTGTCGGCAAGCGAGCGGGAGAGGAGTTGGTACATCCCCTCGAAGCCCTCGACGGGCGCTTCGGTGAGGCGGATGATGAGCGATTGGGGAGAGTGGGGTTTGGGGAATTCGAGGAGGAGGCCGCGCGGGGTGTCGGAGAAAAAGCTGATGGAGCGGCCAGCCAGAGAGGAGGAGCGGAGGTCTTCGAGGCTCTTTTTGAGC
>CAYGOG010000163.1:0-2071 GCA_964351415.1 uncultured bacterium
TTAAATCAAATAATTTAGCATAATTGTATGGCTATAAACGACTTAATACAATTAAGTTTAAAAAATCTTTAAAATATGATATATTAAATGGTATGGCTAGTGCTACGCCCACACCCCCTTACATTAAAGCCCTCGAGCAAGCTGCTAGAGCCGCGATAGCTCGCGAGGACTCGGCACGCGGGAGCGGGTGTACCCGGAGCGCGAACGCAGGAACATCTGCACTTGAGGTGTCAATGAGGCCAACGGCGCGAACGGCCCTCCAAGTAAACGTCAGAGAAGAACCCTCCTACACAGTTCACGCGCAAGAGGTCACGCCTTCTCGCACAGTGAGGTTCCTGATTCGGACGCCCAATGGGAGAGAATGGGCAATTCCGGTTAAGAAAAAGCCCGATGCAGCCACCAAAAAAAGAATGGACGAGCTCTATGCGAAAATACAAGATGGTAAGCTCGAATACGAAATCGATCTTTGGGGGCGGACAGAGACCTATTTAAATACTGGGACGGGGCTTAAGATCACGCAACCCATTGGGGATGACGATTGGCGCTGCGGGATCATTGAAGAGCTGCGAGATCTCTATGGCGAGATGCTCGGAAAAAAAGACCCGATCCGATGGCCCCGTTATGACGCAGGATCGCGTGGAAACACCTCGGAGCCAACGCCCTTTTTCCAAAGACACGGTGATGCGCAGTTGATGGCGCTCAAATCAGACAATGCGATCCTTGAGAAGGCACTAGGGAACCCCCTGCCCCCCGACAGCTTGCGCCAGATCGAAGTGCAGCGCGCGCTGCGGGATGCATGGCGCCGCGCAGTCCAGGAACGACTTGGCGCGCAGAGCCGAGTAGAGCAGGAGCATCCCAATCCTACTACTGTGGGCGAATCGCCTCGCTTGCAGGCTTTGCGCTTAGCCAATGAGCAACTAGAGCAGATCGACTCGTTTGCGCTCGATATGGGGGGCTTACCGCTGGATTTGACCCGCTCGGCCCCCAATCAAGCGGCTGAAAAAGTGATGGAGAGGGCGCATTTGATTGCGAAGGCGATACGCGAGCAGCTAGGTCCAAGAGAAGGGCTGCTTCGCCGCAAGCACAAAGCTCCTGAGGAACTGTTGATGAAGTATGCGTTGGATATAGCGCTCTTGGGAGTGCACGACCGGTTCCTGTATGAAAAAGTGATTGCGCATCCGGGCATCCACGATAAGTCCAAGGCAGACCCGGTGGAATTGGGGTTGGCTCGGGCCGCTCGAACCGAAGGGCTGATCGATTGGTCGCAACTGCCTCCGTTTGGAGCCATGCTGAGTGCCATGGCGCCGGAAGATCGAGCGGCTATCTTAGCGGCTGTCTCTACGCCGCCCGCACAACCCGCGGCGGACGGTTCTCCGTAACGCACTCTTTGTCGATGTAGATTTCCCGAATCGAGGCGTCTGACGGGACCTCAAACATGAGGTCGCGCAGCATGTTCTCTGCGAGCATGCGGAGCGCACGGGCGCCTGTGCCCGCCTCTTTTGCCTTTGCGGCCATCGCGTGGAGCGCCGCTTCCGAGAAGTGGAGCTGCACGTTTTCTTGCGCAAACATATGCTGGTACTGCCGGATCACCGCATTCTTGGGCTTCACGAGGATCTCGACGAGGTCTTCGACGGTGAGCTCGTTGCAGTTCGCAATGGCGTTGAAGCGCCCCACAAATTCGGGGATCATCCCGAATTGGATCAGGTCTTCCGGTTCCACTTTCGAGAGGAGATAGTTGGTATCGTGCTCGTCGATGGCGCGCTGGGTGCCGCCTTCAAAGCCGATGGTGCTCCGGCCGAGCCGCTTTGCGATGAGCTTGTCGAGGTGGACAAAGGCTCCACCCACGATGAAGAGGATATTTTGGGTGTTGACCTTGATATACTCTTGGTTCGGATGCTTGCGGCCGCCTTTGGGGGGCACGTTGGCGACCGTTCCTTCGACGATTTTGAGGAGCGCTTGCTGCACCCCTTCGCCCGAGACGTCGCGGGTGATGGAGACGTTGCCGGTGGTTTTCCGGATTTTGTCGATCTCATCGACGTAGATGATCCCCATTTCGGCGCGGGAGATGTCG
>CAYGOG010000164.1:0-2059 GCA_964351415.1 uncultured bacterium
CTGTATAGGATTACCTATTATTCTGCACTAAACAGTCATGCGGGCGGAAAGGGAGAGGGCCCGTGTGGTGCTGTCGATGTGGTCGAGTGGCGAGCCCATCGGAAGGCCGAAGGCGAGGCGGGTGATGCGCAGGGGTCGCTGCGCAAGGTGCTCTTTTAGGTGGAGTGCGGTGGCGTCGCCTTCGAGTGTCGAGTCAAACGCGAGGATCACCTCGGTTGTGTGGGTGAGGCGCGCGAGGATGCGCGGGATATTGAGGGTGTTGCGGCCGTCGAGGGGCGAGAGGAGGTGCTCCACGACGTGGTAGAGGCCGCGGTAGCCGCCCGCCTCTTCGAGCGCGTAGGCGTCGCGCGCCGAGGCGAGGATGCAAAGAGAGCTGGAATCGCGGCTGGAGGAGGTGCAGAAGCGGCAGCGCCCTTTATCGGTGAGGCAGCCGCATGTGGTGCAGGGGGGCACCTCTTGCTGTAGGGTGGCCAGGTGCTGCGCAAAGGTGTGGAGGGTGTGCGGCTCCCACGAGAGGAGGTCAAACGCAAACCGCTCGGCGGTACGGGTCCCGACGCCTGGGAGTTTCTTTAAATGGGCGATGAGGGCTTGTAGGGGTTCGGGAAATCTGTGGGTCATTCCCTTTTAAGATGGACAACGTTAAAATTTCTGTCGAGTCGCATGGGTAATAAAAAAAGGTTGATTGCGCGGATTGTGGGCACGGGTTCCTATCTGCCAGAGCGGATTCTAACGAATGCCGATTTGGAGAAGATGGTGGAGACCTCCGATGAGTGGATTGTGAGCCGGACGGGCATTGCCGAGCGGCGCATTGCGGGAGCGGAGGAGTTCCCCTCGACAATGGGCGCTGAGGCGGCTCGTCGGGCCCTTGCGGATGCGGGGGTTCAGGCGGGCGAGGTGGATCTGATTTTGGTCGCTACATTGAGTCCCGATTTTGTCTTTCCGAGCACGGGGTGCTTGATTCAGAGGGCGATTGGAGCGACGGCGGCTGCGATGGATATTCAGGCCGCCTGCACAGGGTATCTCTATGCCTTGATGCTGGCCAAGGGGATGGCTGAGTCGGGGTTATATCAGAAGATTTTAGTTGTCGCCGCCGAAAAGCTGAGCGCGGTCACCAATTACAAGGATCGCAGCACCTGCGTTTTGTTTGGCGATGGGGCGGCAGCGGCGGTGGTCTCTTTAGAGGGGGCGGGGCTCGAGATGACGAGTGTGCGGTTGGGCGCCGATGGGGAGCAGGCCGAATTGTTGATTCTGCCTGCAGGCGGGTCGAGAAAGCCGGCGAGCGCCGAGACGGTGGTGGCGGGGGAGCACTTTATCAAGATGGCGGGCAACGAGGTATTTAAGCATGCTGTGCGCCGCATGGAGGCCGCTTGCAAGGAGTGTCTCGAGGGGGCCGGCATTGCGGAGGCCGATGTGAATTGGCTGGTGCCCCATCAAGCCAACGCCCGCATCATCGAAGCCATTGCAAAGCGATTTGACCATTTGTCGGGCGACCGGATTTACAAGACGGTGCACAAATATGGGAATACGTCGGCGTCATCGGTGGGGATTGCGCTCGACGAGCTGCGCCACAAGGAAGGGGTCGCGTCGGGCGAGCGAGTGCTCCTCACTGCATTTGGCTCCGGATTGACGTGGGGCGCGGCGCTCTTAACGCAGAGGGATGCGTGAAGCGGGCGGCTTTTCTCTTTCCAGGACAGGGGGCGCAAGTGCCCGGCATGGGGCGCGACTTTGCCGATACGTTTCCCGTTGCAAAGCACGTGTTTCAGGAGGCGGATGATGTGTTGGGGCGCCATTTAAGTCGTTTGATTTTTGAGGGTCCTGCAAGCGAATTGACCCAAACGCGCCAGAGTCAACTCGCGATCTTTGTGACGAGTTTGGCGCTGTTTCGGGTGTTGGGGCAAAAACCGGCCATTGTAGCGGGCTTGAGTTTGGGCGAGTACACGGCGCTGGTGGCGTCGGAGCGGCTTACTTTGCGCGAGGCGTTGCCGCTCGTGCGGGTGCGGGGCGAGTTGATGCACGAGGCGTGCGAGCGGACAAGCGGCGCGATGGCCGCCGTCTTGGG
>CAYGOG010000165.1:0-2033 GCA_964351415.1 uncultured bacterium
GTTGGTCGCCGACCGCCCAAAACTCGAGGGTGTTGGGCTGGGTGGGATCGCGGCGGAGGCGGCCGACGAGCACCTCTTCTTGTTCGGAGGCGTCGAGCGGCGTCGCAAAGCGGTTGTGCGCCCGATCTTCAAAGACTTTGAGGCCCGGCATGGTTTCCCAGAGCGGGTAGACGGAGGTGGGGTCGGTGTGGAATTCGCAATTGGCGGCGACTGAGTGGGCGCGGCGCACTGGGACGCGGACACACGTGGCGGTGAGTTGGATCGAATCATCATTGAGGATTTTGCGCGTTTCGTGGAGCATTTTGAGCTCTTCGTCGACGTAGCCCGAGGGGAGCAGGGCTGAGTTGTGCGGATAGAGGTTAAACAGATAGGGGAAGGGAAGGGAGGTGGTGGAGGGGCGTCCCTCGAGGAGGTCGAGGAGCGGGCGGCCGCCGCCGGAAGCCGCTTGATAGGTGGCGGCGACAATGCGTTTCACGCGATAGGCGCGGTGCAGCGGCGCAAGGGGCATGAGGAGGATGGTGGCGGTGCAGTTGGGCGAGGCGATGAGGCCGTTGTGAGAGCGGAGTGCATCGAGATTGATTTCGGGAATCACGAGTGGCACATCGGGCTGCATGCGAAAGGCGGAGCTGGAGTCGATGACGAGTGTGGAGCCGCGCTTGGGGATCCATTCGCGCGAGACGGCGCCGCCCGCGGCGAAGAACGCGAGGTCGAGCGCACGGAGAGCGGAGAGGGTGAGCGGTGTACTGCGCGAGAAGAGATGGAGCGACGTGTGGGGGATGCGCGCGAGGAGGCGCACAATTTCGCTGCCGACAGCTCCTGTGGCTCCAATGACCCCGATGCGCATAATTATGTTTCATCGTAACATGATCGCACATGCAAGAACAACTTCTCCGCTGTGTCGATCAAGCGATCTTGGCTGCGCAGCAATTGCGGACGCCGCGGGCGCTCGCGTTTATGGAAGCGGTAGCCAAGCGACTCGCGCGGTGTTATGAAGAGGGCGGCAAGTTGCTGGTTGCGGGCAATGGCGGCAGTTTGTGCGATGCGATGCACTTTGCCGAAGAGATGACGGGGCAGTTTCGGTTTAAGCGGCGTGCGCTGCCGGCGATTGCGCTCTCCGATGCGTCCCACATCACGTGTGTCGGCAATGACTATGGCTACGATCAGGTGTTTTCGCGCGGCGTCGAAGCGCTCGGCAATCCGGGCGATGTGCTGGTGGTGTTGACGACGAGCGGCAACTCGATGAATATTGTGCGCGCGGTTGAGGTGGCAAAAGAGCGCGGTTTGGTGACGATTGCATTCTTGGGCAAAGAGGGTGGTAAAGTGCGCGGCATGGCCGATTTAGAGTGGATTGTGAGCGGCTTTCCGTTTTCCGATCGAATTCAGGAGGCGCACATGGCGGCCATTCATATTGTGATTGAACAGGTAGAACACATCTTATTTAAGCAGCGTGTTTCGGTCGGTTGAAGCGGCCCTTGAGCGGCACGCCCCCTGGCTCGTGGTATTCGCCCCCCTTTCTTGGGCGTGGGGTCTCTGGGTCACGGTCAAAAATTTCTTATACGATACGCATGTTTTGAAGCCGGTGCGGCTGGAGAAGCCGGTAGTGAGTGTCGGCAATTTGGTTGCGGGCGGAGTGGGCAAAACACCGCTGGTGGTGCGGATTGCGGAGGAGCTGGCGCCGCGGCGGGTGGCGATTTTGTCGCGCGGGTATCGGACGGCGGATGAGCCGGAGTTGCTTAAGCGGCGGCTGCCCCATGCGACGGTGTATGTGGACGCCGATCGAGTGCGGGCGGGGCGAAGGGCGATTGCGGAAGGGGCGGAGGTGCTGTTGCTCGATGATGGCTTTCAGCATCGCCGTTTGGCGCGCGATTTGGATTTGGTGGTGCTCAACGGCGACGATCCATGGGGCGGTGGCCACTTTTTGCCTTGGGGCTTGCTGCGCGATGCGCCGGAGCGGGTGGGGCAGGCCCATTTTATATTTGTGAATCCGTTTGACGGCGCGCCGCCGTATCGCAATAGCATAGGGGTACAGGTGG
>CAYGOG010000166.1:0-2031 GCA_964351415.1 uncultured bacterium
GTATAAAGAGTGGGTAGGGCTGTAGGCCTACCGCTCGGATTGCGACCAGTAGGGTTGCCACCGATTCCCAGGGGGCGGCTCGATCCACATTGAGCAGCACTTCGGATTGTGGCGAGAGCGCCCCCAATTGCATTTGCCGCTGGATCTCCTCTTGCACGGCCTCGGGTGAGGCCATCGGATATTCCCCAAATTCGGTTAGCCACTTATAGGATCCTTGTGCCGTAATGGAGAGGTGGACGGGTTTGCTGCGCCCTTTCTCGCGCACGGTTCCGGCCGACTTGACTTGGGCAAGCTCAATCTCGGTGTCGGCTAACGTGGCGCGCGAAATGGAAAAGGTGGCAAAGAGGGCGAGCATGAGGAAGAGAAAGTCGATCATGGGCGCAAAGTTGAACTTTGTCTCGACCGCTTGCTCGTCGGGGAATAGGTTCATCGCGACTCGATCATCGTGCTGAGGCGAAGCGCCTCATTTTCGACCTGGCTTAACCCCCGCACGAGGCGGTATTTCAGCGAGGTGGCAAAGACCATCGAGGAGATCGCGACGAGGAGGCCCATGACTGTTGTGCCGACGGCAATGCCGAGTCCATCGAACAGGGCGTTGATGCTCTCAATCGACCGATTGACGTCGTAGAAGGCGTAGAACATCCCGATGACCGTTCCGAGCAGGCCCAACATGGGGGCTACCAGCGCGATGTCGTTGAGTAGGGAAAGGCGTTGCCAAAGGGGGGCGCTCAGTCGCTTACCCTCCGACTTCATCGAATCGAGCATGACCGAGGCGCCCTGGTGGCGCGCCCGGAGGCCAGCGATTAAAAGAGAGGCCAAGAGGTCGCTTCGCTGGGTGCACAGCTCGCTTACCTGTTGAAACTGACCCGACCGCAGCATCCCCTGCACCTCGTTCACAAACTGAACCGGTACAATGTCTTTGGGGCGGAAGGTGAGGAGGCTGTAGAGCCAGATCCCCACCCCGGCGACCGACAGCAGTAAGAGGGCCGAATAGATGAGAGGGGAAGATCCAAATACTTTTACTAAGTCGAGAGTCGAATCCATATTTCCGGAGAATATCAAATCTGATAAAATTGTTCATCCGTGAAACAGCTTTGGATCCCCTTTTCATATGAAGAGCGACGCCCCGTTCTTCTCGAACAATTTCTCTATATCCCCGCCCTTTACGATCATGGGGGGTGGGTTCCCGTCCCTTGGCGCACGCTATTTGCCAATGACAATCCCGTTTCCCTCGAGTACTGTAGCGGCAACGGGCAGTGGATCGCTAAGAGGGCCAAACAGCATCCGGAGCGCAACTGGGTCGCCGTGGAAAAGCGGTTTGACCGCTCCAAGCAGATTTGGAAGTGGGCGATGCGGGAAAACCTCAAAAATCTCTATATAGTCTGTTCTGAGGGAGCCCTCTTTTCCAAGCACTACGCCCCCCGCAATGCCCTGGACGAGGTGTATGTCAACTTCCCCGACCCGTGGCCTAAGTTGCGGCATGCCAAGCACCGGATTATCCAGCGCTCATTTGTCGAGGTGTTGGAGCCGCTTCTCAAGCCTCAAGCGATCGTCACCCTGGCGACCGACCATCCCGAGTATGCGCAGCAGATGATCCGCACTTTCCGCGGCAGTCCGGGGTGGGAGTCGCTGCATCCGGAGCCCTACTATCTGCCGGAGTGGCCTAACTATGGCGAGTCGTTCTTTGAGACTCTGTGGCGGGAGCGGAAATGCAATTTCCACTACATGCAGTTCAAGTTCGTTGGGTCAAAATAAGAAAATCGGGGCAGAGGGATTCGAACCCCCGGCCTACTGGTCCCAAACCAGTCGCGCTAGCCAAGCTGCGCTATGCCCCGAGTAAGAAGTACATGAGGATAGCAGAAGGGGGAAATTATCGAAAATGCTATCAAGGATGACATGAACCGATTTCTTTCGTATCGCTCTGTTTCTCAGCTTCAGGACTTGGCAAAAAAGCCATTTGATTTGCGGGGTGGGCTGACCGCGGAACGGGTCAAATCGTACGCGATGGAGGGAGGGGGCTTTCGGCTGATC
>CAYGOG010000167.1:0-1130 GCA_964351415.1 uncultured bacterium
GTCGGCGGGGGCGGCGGCGAGGAGGGTTTCGTCATCGGCGTTGAGCGGGCGGGAGGCGTCGAGGAGGAGAAGGACGAGGTCGGCTTGCTGCATGGCGTCGCGCGAGCGGCGGATCCCCTCTTGCTCGACTACCTCATTTGTATCGCGGATGCCGGCGGTGTCGAGGAGGCGAAACCGGTAGCCGCTGAGGTGAAACTCTTCGGCGAGGAGGTCGCGCGTGGTGCCGGCAATCGGCGTGACGATCGCGCGGTTGTGGCCGAGGAGCGCATTGAGCAGGGAGGATTTGCCGACGTTGGGAGTGCCGGCGAGCGCGAGAGTGAGCCCCTCGTGCAGCTTGCGCCCTTCGTGAAACGTGTCGGCGAGTCGCTGCATGGCGGTGCGGGTCTGGATGAGGCGGGCGGTGAGGGCGTCGAACGTGGCAAACTCAAGCCCCTCTTCGGGAAAGTCGACCCATGCCTCGAGAATGGCGGCAATCGCCGTGAGCTCTTTTTCAAAGCTGCGGAGGCGAGTCGAGAGGGCGCCGTCGAGCTGCGCTTGCGCGGCGAGGAGGGCCCGCTCGCTGCGGGCGGCGATCACCTGTTGCACTGCCTCGGCTTGCGAGAGGTCGAGCTTGCCGTTGAGGAAGGCGCGGAGCGAAAACTCGCCGGGTTGTGCGGCGCGGGCGCCTGCCTCTAGGAGCCGCTCGAGGACACGGCGGGCGACGAGACTGCCGCCATGGCAGTGGATCTCAATAATATCTTCACCGGTATAGGAGCGGGGGGCGCGCATGACGAGGAGGAGAACGGCGTCGAGGGTGGCGCCGGTGCGGTCGGTGATACGGCCGTAATGGGCGGTGTGGGTTTTGTAATGTGCGACGGGGCCCGTGAAGACGGTGGCGGCGATGGCAACGGCATCGGGACCGGAGAGGCGGAGGATGGCAATGGCCCCCTCGCCCGGAGGGGTTGCCAAAGCTGCAATAGTATCGGCGCGCATGGGGAATAGTCTATACGATTTCTGGCTTTACAATCGCGATATACTATATTTTTTGGAGGGCGGCGGTGATCAGGGTCCCCAGGTCGGCGTCGGGGGCGGCGGCGAGCGCTGTCTCGAGCGCCTTTTGCGCGTGGTCCGCTTTGTAGCCGAGGTTGCAC
>CAYGOG010000167.1:1140-1978 GCA_964351415.1 uncultured bacterium
GCACAGCGCGCTGAGCGCGTCGCCCAGGAGGCCGCCCGCTGAAAGGGGCGTCGACTTAAGTTTGAATTTGTCGCGCATTTCGATGACCAGGCGCTCGGCGGTCTTTTTGCCGATGCCCGGGATCTTGGAGAGGAGGGTGTGGTTGGCTGCGGCGATCGCGCGCTGGAAGGCGGCGATCTCGATGTGGCCGATGATGCCGAGCGCCGTTTTGGGGCCGATGCCGGAGATGGTGAGGAGCGTCTCAAAGAGGGCGCGCTCTTCAAGGTGGAGGAAGGCATAGAGCGATTCGGAGTCTTCGCGGACGATGTGGGAGAGGAAGAGGTGGACGGAGCTGCCAAGAGGCGGGAGTTGCGAGTAGGTGCGGAGTGGGATGGAGAGGCGGTAGCCGATGCCCCCTGTTTCTACGACGGCGCGCGCGGGATCTTTTGCGCGGAGGGTGCCGGTGATGAACTCAAACATGGGGACCTCAGGGTGTTGGCGTGACAGAGCGCGAGCGCAAGGGCGTCGGCGGCGTCTTCCGGTTCGGGCGGAGTTTTAAGCGAGAAGATGGCTTGGATCATCCGCTGCACCTGGTGTTTGCTCGCAAATCCCTTGCCGACGACCGCTTGCTTGGCCTTCGTGGGGGCGTATTCGTGGGCAGGGATGCCAGCGCGAGCGGCGGCGAGGACCGCCATGCCGCGGGCCATGCCGAGTTTAAGAGCGCTTTGCGGATTTTTCATGACAAATTGAAGCTCGAGCGAGAGGGCGTCGGGTTTGTGGCGGCGGATGAGCTCTTCGATGCCGTTGAAGATGGTGAGGTAACGCTCGGCAAGCGGGAGTTTGGCGGGGGGGCGGATGC
>CAYGOG010000168.1:0-1948 GCA_964351415.1 uncultured bacterium
TCGATTTCGATCCGTCGGAGAAGGAAGGATTTCTCTAACGTCCGAATCTGACCCAATGGAGGCATTTGTTGCCCCGTCCGATTCCCACTCCATAAGCGTGATACGTCCGAACGGGTGGCCTGTTCTCATGTTATCCCATCTTGGGGGCGGAACCCGATACACAGACTTCATCATTTGCACTTATAGGCTTTGACGGTGCCGCCTACTTCGGCAACTGAATCCGGACCAAGTTTGAGTTGAATGGTGACGGAGTCGCTGATCTGCGGCGCCTCGGGGACGCACTGCAGGCAAGGATAAGCGTTACAGATCTTCCCAAAGAGTTCACGCCACGTATCCCCTTGCTTCTCTGGTGAGATATAGAAGCGCCTTAACTCTTCCCTATTCGCTTCCGCGAGATGAAACGTGAAGTTGCGATCAGATTCAGGAAGGCTTTGCAAGTGATCGTACAAGTTGCCCAACATTCCTTCGTGAACCTTTACCTTCTTCTGACTGACAAGCTCTGGAGGATTGAAAAGGTAGACGATCACAAAGACCGCTACTGCCCCTCCGGCCTTGACATAGTTGGACACTTGGACGTTCAAAGCACCCGGCAGGAAGGCGGCGAACCCTGCGGCGGCGACAGCAACGATAGCCCGAAATACCCAAAGTTGGGCTGAGGATGGATTCGGTACAAACAGCACAATAACGAGGATCGTCACGAGTAAAACAACGCCGCAGATGAAGACCACTATCTTCTCACCGCTGACTCTTCCTCGTGGCATGAGCCCACCGCCGCTGAGTTCGTCCTAGCGCGCTATCACTTGAAGTCGTCACAGAACTTCATCGCCCCCGACCACTGGGTCTTCACCATCGTGTAGAACTTGTCTAGTTGAAGCTCGATACATCCGTAGCTGATCACTGCGTTGTATCGGTTCAAGGAGATTTTCGTCGAGGACTGACGGTATTTTGGATTCCGGATCGCGTCCTCTATCTCTGTCTTCCGTTTCTCGAACTCGAAGTTCCTTATCTCGTTGATCGTATTGAGAGCGTCGTTTGGGTCTGTAAAGTGCGTCCTCTGAGAGATCGCGAACAGCACAGGCAAGAGATCCATAACAAAATTGCTCGGCCACTTTTCGGGCGGCCCCCCAGACACAATACGCAGCGTCTCTCGGGGATCAGCAGTGAGTTTGATGTCCTTAAGACGTTTGACAAAATCAGCGTACTCTGCTGGGGTCGTTGTGGTGAAGGCCAAGGTGCATTTCTTCTCGTCCTCGGTCCGAGAGCAGGTCCCGCTAGCCTCCGCTGACGCCTGGTGCTGCTTACAAGAACAAGTTGTCGCTTTGGCGTACGGGGAGTAGATCGTAATGATGAAGAAGGAGAGACCGGAAAGGACAAGCTGACGGAGAAGACGACGCGGAATCACTACCGACCTTTTCCCGCGAGATGTAAGCGATTGGTGGCTCTTAGCCCAGCTCCGACTCCTCGGGAAGATCAACCGCCTCAGTTGTTCAAGCGCTATGACCATGACGCGTCTCTTTCGCATGCTCGACCGGGGTTCGCGTTTTCCGAAGTCAAGCCTCGCGAAGCCGGTCCAGCAGCTTTTGCCGCCGGTCATTCTGTTGCTCACGTTGCCCGATCCCAAAACCATTCGACCAGTTCCCAGAGGTGGGGAACGGCCACACCGATGCTCTCAGGCGAGAATGGGTGGTCGCATGCCGTAACCATCGCAGACACTCGGATAGTTGGGAGAACAACGGCCTATCATAAACATCTGGCCGCTGGACAACAACTAAAGATCGCACGAACGCCTACTCCGAAACGTCCGCTCCTGGCACACAGCGGCCCTTCTTAAGTTGAACCGCCCCATGACCGCCGCGCGCCCCTCACCCGGCGATGCGAATCCTGGCGCGCGCGCCCCTCACCCGGCTCCCCTTCGCCAGGCTCAGCCGCAAGGATGGCCCCTCGGGCG
>CAYGOG010000169.1:0-1920 GCA_964351415.1 uncultured bacterium
ATGCACGATCTAAAAATCACAAGCCTTACCAACCCGAAAGTGAAGCGGGTGGTCGCCTTGCGCGATCGGCGTGAGCGCGATCAAGAGGGGGTCTTTCTCATTGAAGGATACCGCGAGATCAAGCGGGCGCTCGATGCGCACGTTCCGCTCGAAACGCTGTTTTATTGCCGCGAGTGGTTTCTCGGCGAAAATGAAGAGGAATTGCTCCGCCGCGCACCCCAATGCATCGAGTGCACGAAAGAGGTGTTCCACAAGTTATCCTATCGCGATCGCCCCGATGGACTGATTGCCATTGCGCCCAAGCGGGAGCGGACATTGGGCGAGCTGCGCCTCTCGCTCAATCCGTTTCTCATCATCGCCGAGCAAATTGAAAAACCGGGCAACCTCGGCACCATCTTGCGCTCGGCCGATGCAGCGGGCGTCGATGGCCTCATTCTCGCCGATCCGACAACTGACCTCTTCAACCCCAACGTCGTCCGCGCGAGTGTGGGCACGCTCTTCACAGTGCCGTGTTATGAGGCGACAAGCGAAGCTTCCCTTCTCTACCTGAAACAACACGGCGTGAAAATCGTCGCCGCCACGCCGCACGCGACACACGAGTTTACCCGCGTCGACCTCACCGGCCCCATTGCCATCGCCGTCGGCGCCGAGCAATACGGCCTCAGCGACGCGTGGATGAAAGAGGCGGACATCCAAGTGAAAATCCCGATGCTGGGTGTCGCCGATTCCCTCAACGTCGCTACGGCGACAACCCTGATGCTCTATGAAGTCGTCCGCCAGCGCCGTATTTTGCGATAACCAGATCCTAGTGGCCGAAAAGCCAGCCGGCCTGCTCACACAGCCGGATGATACTCTAGCAGAGTCGCTTGAGTCTCTCATGAAGGCTCATGTAAAGCGGCTTTACATGAAACCGGGGGCCGTTTTTCTGCATGCGATCCACCGCCTCGACAAGCCGGTGAGCGGGCTAGTCCTCTTTGCGCGCACCTCGAAAGCGCTCAGCCGTCTGAATGCCTCATCGCGCAACGGCCTCATCGTCCGCCGCTACCTCGCGCTTGTCGAGGGGAAGCTCGAGGGGGAGGGAACGCTCGAGCACCACCTCGTCCATGGCGAACACCGCGCGCTTGTCGATGCGAAGGGAAAGCTTGCGCGCCTCCACTACCGCGCGCTACAGCACCGCGGCAACCGCACGCTCGTTGAAATCACACTGGAGACAGGTCGCTATCACCAAATCCGCGCGCAATTTAGCGCCAGCGGGCATCCGCTCTGCGGCGATGCCAAGTACGGCGCTAAGAGTAGCGGCACAGTATGCCTGCACTGCTGCTATCTCGCATTCCCGCATCCAGTAGGCGAAAAGCGGATGGAGTTTGTCAGCATGCAACCACCGTTTAAGGAGACTTAAGTTCTATTACCATGACCTCAATGGGCTCATCGGACTCGTTCACATCTCCATGTAATGTGTGCGGTGGATCTTCAGTCAGCCAATAGGCCGTTCCCGTATCGAAATGCAGGAGGGAAACCTCTCCCGTCTGCTCAGTTTTCGTCAACGTCCCCCCTTTAAGGCCCACTACCACCCGCGCGCAATCATGTCGATGCATCGTCAAAGGCTGATGAGGCATGATGGTCGTCTTCCACACTCTTACGTACTCATTTTCGAATTGAAACACCCGATGCGTGTGGGCAGGCGGAGCTTCTGCGCTTTGCAAGACAGAACAACAGGCCAACGCCATCGAGAACAACCACTTTTGCGCCATTTTTTCTCCTACAGGGAGGGCAATGTATACCGCTTTTGCTAACAGCGTTGGCATTTTGCATTGAAAAATGCAATCGGCGGTAGCATTTTTACATAAGTTTTGTAAGTATTAGAGCCTCAGCGATTTGGACTGCGTTGAGGGCGGCTCCTTTGAGGAGTTGGTCGCCGAC
>CAYGOG010000170.1:0-1912 GCA_964351415.1 uncultured bacterium
CCTCCCCGCTCATCGTCTCCGACACCGGCGTCGGCATCGCCGACACCGCGCGCCTATTCCCCCCTTTTTTCACCACGAAATCCACCGGAACGGGGCTCGGCCTCGTCGAGGTGCACAAACTCATCCAAGCCCACGGCGGCGCCATCGACGTGCGCTCTCAAATGAACCGCGGCACAACCTTTACCCTGACGTTTCCCCATGCTATCCAAACTCCTCATCGCAGATGACGACTCAACCATGCGCGCCTTCTTGGGCGAAGCGGCGCGCCGTTTAGGGCGCGAGGTGCGCTTGGCAGCCGATGGCGCCGAGGCAATTGCGCGGCTCAACCAAGAGCCGTTTGATCTCGTGCTCACCGACCACAAGATGCCGCGCGCCGACGGCCTCGCCGTCCTGAAAGCGGCCTCGCAACTCAACATCCCCGTCATCGTGATGACCGCGCACGGCACTGTCGAATCGGCCGTCGAGGCGATGCGCCTCGGCGCGCACAACTATCTGCTCAAGCCCTTTCCCCCCGAAGTGCTCGAAGCGGCCCTCCTCAAAGCCGACCAACACACCGCCCTCGTGCGCGAAAACGCCTACCTGCGCGCCGCCACACAGTCCGATCTGATCGCCGAGAGCGCCGCCATGAAAAAACTGCTGCGCGACCTCCCCAAGATCGCCGCCTCCAACGCCTCCGTCTTCATCACGGGCGAGTCGGGCACGGGGAAAGAGGTGATCGCCGCAGAGCTCCACCGCCTCTCGCCGCGCGCCTCAGCCCCTTTTATCCGCGTCAACTGCGCCGCCGTCCCCGAGACGCTCCTCGAGTCTGAGTTTTTTGGCCATGAAAAGGGGGCTTTCACCGGCGCCCTCGCCCGCAAGATCGGCCGCTTTGAGCTCGCCGACCGCGGCACGCTCCTCCTCGACGAAGTGACCGAAATCCCCTTAGCGCTCCAGCCCAAGCTCCTCCGCGTGCTGCAAGAGGAAGAATTTGAGCGCATCGGCGCCACGCGGCCCACCCGCGTCGACGTCCGTATTCTCGCCACCTCAAACCGCAATCTCCTCGAGGCGATCGAATCCAAACTCTTCCGCGACGACCTCTATTACCGCCTCAACGTGATCCCGCTCCACATCTCCCCCTTGCGCGAGCGAACCGACGATATTGTGCCGCTTGCGCGCCACTTCATCCGGCAGACGTGTGCGGAAAACCACAAACCGCTGAAAGCGCTTACGCCCGCGGCCATCGCAAAGCTCCTCGCCTATCCGTGGCCCGGCAACGTGCGCGAGCTGGCCAACATCATCGAGCGAACCATCGTCCTCGATTTTGATCCAGAAATCGACGCGGCCCACCTTTCTTTGGAAACGCCTGCGGCGCGCCCCGCCTCCCGCTTCCTCTCGCTGCACGAGCTGGAAAAAGAGCACATCCTCGCGACCCTTGAAGCGCACAACAACAACCGCACGCAAACAGCCGAAATCCTCGGCATCAGCCCGCGCACCCTGCGCAACAAGCTCCACGAATACGACGTCATGGACGACACGATCTAAGCAAGCATTTAGAAAATAAAAAAGAAAAAAGGGTTCCCATAGGCAGTCGGGGGTTGCACCCCCAGCTGCCCCCTCCGTGGCAACGAATTCTAAACGTGGCGTTTGCGTGATCTGTTGTAAAGCCGCTTTACATTGAGTCGTATCCAGCTGTTGGGGGCGGCGGGGGGCAAAGCCACCCGACCGGAGGCCCCCAGCAGGGGGCCTTGAGCTCTGCGCAGCAAAGAGGGACGCGCAGCGGCCCTCTGCGGAGCAGCCCGCGGCTTTTTATGGCAAAGCAAAATCGATCCGACCAAGGGGGGTGCTGTGTTCCACACAGCCCCTCCGCAGAAGGATCGATTTGGCACAGCCAGAAAAAGCCTTTGCAGGGGCAGCTGGGGACGCAGTCCCCGAC
>CAYGOG010000171.1:0-1905 GCA_964351415.1 uncultured bacterium
TCGACGCGGATGCAACCTTGCCGCAGCAGTTCGTCAACCCGCGTCCGCTCCAGGCCCGCATCAAAGAATTTTTTACCACCAACCAGCTCTCGCAGTTCATGCAGCAGGAGAACGCTCTGACCGAGCTCGAGCACTTGCGCACTCTCTCAGCGCTCGGCCCCGGCGGACTCACCCGCGAGCGCGCGGGCTTCGAAGTGCGCGATGTCCACCCATCCCACTACGGCCGCCTGTGCCCCATACACACTCCCGAAGGTCCCAACATCGGCCTTATTCTGCGTCTCTCGACCTTCGCCCGGCTCAATGAGTTCGGCATGATTGAGACCCCGTACGCCAAAGTAGAAAAAGGCGTCGTCACAAAAGAAATAATATTTCTCAACGCCGCCGAGGAAGAAAAGCAGCGTATCGCCCACGGCGGTACGGTGTTTGGTGCCGACGGCAAGATAGAAGAGGAGGTTGTCGAAGTGCGTCAAAATGGCGCGCCCCTGCGTGTTGCACGCAACGATGTCGACTACATCGACGTTTCTCCCGAGCAGCCATTCTCGATTGCTACCAACATGATCCCATTCCTCGAGCACGATGATGCAAACCGCTCTTTGATGGGTAGCAACATGCAGAAGCAGGCGACCCCTTGTATCCTCCCTGAGGCGCCGCTTGTTGGCACCGGCATGGAGGAACGTGCCGCCAAAGATACAGGCCGCCTTATTTACGCCGCTGAGGCCGGAGTTGTAAGCCACGCCGACGGTCGCCTCATTAAAGTCAAAAACGAAAAAGGAAAAGAGACCGAGTACCCGCTGGTCAACTTTGTACGCACCAACGGCTTTACCTCTCTCCACCAGCGCCCCTCTGTCTCTGTTGGTGACAAGGTGAAGAAAGGAGGACTTCTTGCCGATATGTCTACCTCGGACAGTGGCCAGCTGGCTCTTGGCCAAAATGCACTCGTTGCTTTTATGTGCTGGAGTGGCGCTAACTACGAAGATGCCATCATCATCTCCGAGCGCATGGTCAAAGACTCCAAATTCTCCTCTATACATATTGAGGAGTTTGTCTGTAATGTGCGTGACACAAAGCTGGGGCCCGAGGAAACCACCCACGACATCCCGAACGTTTCTGAAACCAAGCTCCGCAACCTCGATGAGGATGGTGTTGTGCGCGTGGGCTCCGAAGTCCGCCCTGGCGACATTTTGGTAGGAAAAATTACCCCTAAAGGCGAGACTCAGCTCACTCCTGAAGAGCGATTGCTGCGCAGCATCTTCGGCGACAAGGCGCGCGATGTTAAAGATTCGTCTCTGCGGATGGAAAACGGCAAACGAGGCCGCATTATCGGAGTCAAGGTCTTTTCCCGCGAGCAGGGTCATCACCTCGAGAGCGGTATCATAAAGCGCATCCATATCGAGATCGCGCAGCTGCGCGTAGTATCTGTGGGTGACAAACTCGCCGGCCGCCACGGTAACAAAGGCGTTATTTCCCGGATACTGCCCGAGGAGGACATGCCATACACTGCGGATGGTCGCCCTGTCGACGTCATTTTGACTCCGCTCGGCGTGCCGAGCCGTATGAACCTCGGCCAGATCCTCGAGCTCCACTTGGGACTTGCTGCCAACACTCTCAACTATCAGGCCATTTGCCCGCCGTTCCAGGGTGCAACCGAAGGCGAGATCCGCGAGGAGCTAAAAACTGCAGGCTTTAAAGAGTCGGGCAAAATGCAGCTCTTCGACGGCCGCACGGGCGAGGCCTTCGAGCAGGACATCGCGGTCGGCTACATGTACATCCTCAAACTCCATCACATGGTGGAAGACAAGATCCATATGCGTTCCATCGGTCCGTACAGCCTCATCACTCAGCAGCCGCTCGGCGGAAAGGCACAGAACGGCGGTCAGCGCTTCGGAGAAATGGAAGTGTGGGCAC
>CAYGOG010000172.1:0-1894 GCA_964351415.1 uncultured bacterium
GCGCAGGGCCCCTTCAATGACGCCGCCCACCGTGCCGCTGTAGAGCACTGTTTTGCCCGAGTTGGAGCCGCGGTTGACGCCCGACAGGATCAGGTGGGGCCGCCGCTTGAGGAGCATGCTGAGGCCCATCTTCACGCAATCGGCGGGGGTGCCGGTGACCTGCCACGCGGGTGTGCCGTCCCAGTTGTGCTCTTCAATCAGCAGGGGCTTTGTCCAGGTAATCGAGAGTCCGCTACCCGATCTTTCGCCTCGCGGCGCCACGACCGCTACATCGCCGATGCGGCGGGCCGCTTCCCACAAGTGGCGGATGCCTGGGGCATCGATGCCGTCGTCATTGGTGATCAGGAGAAAGGGGCGTGCGCTCATCGTTTACCTTTGCAGAGTAAGGAGATCAAGAGTCCGGCTGCGAGGCTTAAGAAAAAGCTCGGAATCAGCGGTTGTAGGCTGCTGTGGAACACCGATTCCAGCAGTGGCCATACGGCCGCCGTGAGACCGCCAATGAGAATCGAGGCGATGGCACCTTCCCTTGTGATGAGGTGCTTGGTGTACAAGGTCATGAGCAACAGAGGGCCAAACGAGGCGCCGAGTCCCGACCACGCATACAACACCATCTCGTAAATTGTGGTGCTTCTCATGATCGCGATGCAGTAGGCGACCAAGCCAATGCCCACGACGCTCAATCTGGAGACGAGCAACATCCGCGCTGAGGAGACTCGTTTTTTCACGAGCCGCTTGTAAAAGTCTTCCGCCATGCTCGACGCGACCACCAGAATTTGCGCGGCCATCACATTTGTCGTCGCCGCCAAGATCGCGCAGAGCGTCAATCCGGCGACAAACGGCGTGAGGTAGATCTGCACGATGCGCAGAATCACTTGCTGCGGGTCAGATAGCCCCTCGGGGAATACCGAAATCCCCATCAATCCCACAAGCGTGGCCGCGCCTAAGGCAAAGATCTGCCAGCTGATGCCCACCCATTTCGATTTATGCATGTCCTCGACGCGCGAGATCCCCATGAATTTCGTCAGAATGTGGGGTTGACCGAAGTACCCAAGACCCCATCCCAGCGCGAGCGAGAGCAGCTCGACGTAGTTATTTTGCAAAGTGGGCAGCAGCGACGTCGACAGCCCATGTGCGCTCACATGGCGAAACACCGTGTGAATGCCGCCCAATTCGGGGATCACGAGCATCGGGATAAAGCAGATGACGCCCAACAGGAAAAACCCTTGGAAGAGGTCGATGACCGCCACCGTCCGGTAGCCGCCCATGAAGACGTAGATGACGACGATGCCCAATCCGATCGTCACGCCCAGCAGGTAATTCAAGTGGAACAGCGTCTCGACGAGCAGCCCCAACCCGTACAACCCCGCCGAGATATAGATCGTATAGAATAGCACCATCATCACGGCCGACAACAGGCGAATCGTCCCCGACGTGTCGTTAAATTTTGCCTCGAAGAAGTGGCTCAGCGTCAAGCTCCCTGCTTTTTCCGTCTGCACCCGTAACCGCGGCGCGATGAACTGCCAGTTGAGGAACATAAATGCCGTCAGACCCACAGCGGCCCACGCCTTGAAGACGCCCCCTGTGAAGATCAGCGCTGGATAGGCCAAAAAGAGCCAGCTGCTCATATCGCTTGCGTGGGCGCTCAGCGCCGTCAGCCAGAAGTTGAGCGACCGATCGCCGATGACAAATTGCGTATCGGACATCTGCTTCCGATAGGAAAACCCTGCGATCCCCAGGAGGGCCACAAAGTAGACGACAAAGGTAACGAGTTCTAGAGGCATACCCACCATATAACAAAAATTTCACTTCTCTATCAAGGAGTCAAGGCCTTGTCCGACCCGTACAACAACCCTGCCTGCGCCAAATTGCCCCGCACGTGGGGAAAATCGGCCTC
>CAYGOG010000173.1:0-1883 GCA_964351415.1 uncultured bacterium
AGTTGAAGTTCCCGAAAGCGGTGAGGACTTCGGCGCCCTCTTCCGTGATCAGGATCGTGTGTTCCCATTGGGCAGACGGTTTGCCGTCTTTGGTGCGGACGGTCCAGTGGTCTATGGGATCGACGATGCCCTCGCGGACGCCTGCGTTGATCATTGGCTCGATCGTGAAGATCATGCCGGGGGCGAGCGGGATACGCTTATCGTTGTAGTGGTGCTGCACATCAGGCGGTTCGTGGAATCGGATGCCCACGCCATGGCCGACGAACTGGTTGACAACTGAACACCCCTGAGATCTCGCGTAGTCTTCGATCGCTTTCCCAATCTCGCGGAGTTCGGCGTCGGGTTTGCAGACGGCAATCGAGCGCCTTAAGCACTCGCGGGAGACCTCGACGACGCGATGCTTTTCTTCCGAAACGGTTCCGATCATCACCATTTGACTCGAGTCGCCAAAGTAGCCATCCACAATGGAGGAGACATCGATATTGAGGATATCGCCCTCTTGGAGGGGCCGTTTATCGGGGATGCCGTGGCAGATCACTTCGTTGAGCGAGGTGCAGATGGTCTTGGGATAAGGAGGATTGCCATAGCCGAGGGGTGCTGGGATGGCGTGCTTTTCTTTATGGAGTTTGCGGCAGAGCTCGTCAAGTTCGAGGGTTGTGACGCCGACTTTAGCCGCCTCACAGATTTGGAAGAGGATTTGGGCGGTCGTTTGGCAGGCGATGCGAATCTTTTCGATTTGTTCGGGTGTTTTGATTAGGATGCCATACTGCTCGAGGTAGTGGAGGGCAAGCGGGGAGGTATTGGAGGGTGGGGTCGGGTAGTGGCATTTTTTCCACTTCGCGCCGCTTCCGCACCAACAGGGATCATTTCTTGAAATCATGCGATTATTTTAGCCATTTTCTGAATAAATAACTCGATGTAAAAAAAGGCCGTGGGCGGGAGCCGTCATGCCCGCCTCCTTCCGTTTTTTCCCGAGGAGGATGCTGGGGAGGCTTTCGAGGGCAAGTTTGCCCGAGCCGATGTAGAGGAGGGTGCCTGCGAGGCTGCGCGCCATCTTGTAGAGGAACCGGTTGCCGTGGAGGGCGATCCGGAGGCGGTTTGGGTCTTCTTGAGAGAAGGTGATGTGAGAGAGGGTGCAGGTGGGGTTTTTTTCAGGGCGGTTTGCAAAGGCGGAAAAGTCGTGGGTGCCGAGGAGGATTTTTGCTCCCGCCTCCATTTTGGAGAGGTCGAGGGGGTAGGGGTAGTGCCAAGAGTAGAGTCTTGTGTGGGGATCCTGGATGGGGCCGAGAGAGACTTCGTAGTGGTAGATCTTGGAGAGGGCGTCGAGGGTGGGGTGAAAGCCTTCAGGGACGGTTTCGATGGAAAGGATGCGGATGTCGGATGGGAGATTGGCGTTGAGGGAAAAGAGCGGTTTGGGGAGGTCTTTATCGAGAGAAAAGGAGACCGATTGCCCCTCTGCGTGAACGCCCCGGTCGGTACGGCTTGCCGCTTCGGGGAGGATCTCATTACGGGTGACTTTTTGCAGTGCGCTCTGGAGCGCTTCTTGGATCGAGGGGCCGGAGCGGGTCTTTTGCCAGCCGAAGTAGCGGGTCCCGTCATAGGAGAGAAGGGCTTTATAACGAGGCATGGGAGGAGAGTTCTTGGGCGGGGGGTGCGTGACAGTCTTTTTTAATGAAGGCGCTGAGGCCTGAGAGGAACATCTGGACGGCGATCAGGGTCAAGATGAGGCCCATGAGCCGCTCGCAAGCGACGATGCCGCGCCAGCCGAGGACGTTTTTCAGGAATGAGGAGGCAATGAGGATGATGAGGGAGGCGATCCAGGCGATGAGGATGGCGCCTACCATGACAAAATTGTTCTCTTGTTGGCGGGTGTAGATCATGAC
>CAYGOG010000174.1:0-1845 GCA_964351415.1 uncultured bacterium
TGGATGTCGAGGAGGACTTTAAGAGCGTGATACATGAGACCTTGGGGAAAAAAGATTCTCCAAGTACTTTATATGGCTAACTGGAAAAGATCAAGCATGAGCTATCTCAAACAATATTTTACACGCGTTTTGAAGACCGAATGGCAGCCGGCCGCGATTGCCTACTTTGCGGGCCTCGATGCGGTCGGGTCGGTTTCTCCCACAATTGCCGCAGAGATTCTCCAGGAGTTGCGCGACCAGCGGACCCACCTGAAGCTGATCGCCTCTGAAAATTTTTCTTCCCTGCCGGTGCAGCTGGCGATGGGCAATTGCCTCACCGACAAGTATGCCGAGGGGGTGCCGGGGCGCCGTTTTTACGCGGGGTGCGAGCATGTGGATGCCATTGAGGGAGAGGCGGCCGATCTCGCCAAAAAATTATTTAAGGCGGAGCATGCCTATGTGCAGCCTCATTCGGGAGCGGATGCGAATCTGGTGGCCTTTTGGGCGATCCTGACGGCGCGGGTACAGCCGCGGGAGCTGGAGGCGCTGGGCAAGAAGACGCTTGACGAGCTGACGCCTGAGGAGCACGAGCGGGTGCGCCGCGCGCTCTTGAGCCACAAGATCATGGGCCTCTCGCTCGGGTCGGGGGGCCATTTGACGCACGGCTATCGGCATAATATTTCTTCGAAATTCTTCCAGTCGGTGAGCTACGAGGTGGATCCGGCGACGGGCTTGCTCGACTATGTCCACTTGCGGGAGCAGGTAAAAAAAGAGCGGCCGCTGATCCTCATTGCGGGGTATTCGGCCTATCCGCGGAAGCTCGACTTTGCGAAGATGCGGGAGATTGCCGATGAGGTGGGGGCTGTGTTGTTGGTGGACATGGCCCACTTTGCGGGCCTGGTGGCGGGGCATGTCTTTGAGGGGCCTTATAATCCGTTCCCCTATGCCCATGTGGTGACCACGACGACGCATAAGACGCTCCGCGGCCCGCGCGGCGGGATGGTCCTCTGTATCGAGGAGTTCCGCGAGGCGGTCGACCGGGGCTGCCCCCTCGTCCTCGGCGGCCCGCTCCCCCACGTGATGGCGGCGAAGGCGCTCGCCTTCCGCGAGGCGCTTCGCCCCGATTTCCGCACCTATGCTCACAAGATCGTCGACAACGCCCGCGCGCTGTCCGATGAGTTTCAGCGGCTCGGCGCCCGCGTCCTGACGGGGGGCACCGACAACCACCTCCTGCTCGTCGACGTGGCGGGCAGTTTTGGCCTTACCGGTCGCCAGGCGGAGGGGCTTCTCCGCACGGCCCACCTGACGGTCAATCGGAATGCCATCCCGCGCGACCCGAACGGCCCCTGGTACACGTCGGGCATTCGGCTCGGGTCTCCGGCGACTACGACCCTCGGAATGGGGACTGCCGAGATGCAGGAGATCGCTGCCACGACCGTCGAGCTGCTGAAGTCGGCTGCCCCCGATCCCACCTCCCGCGCCAAAGTGGTCGTCGACGACCGCGCCCTCGACCGGGCCCGCAAGCGGGTGAAAGCGCTCCTTGCCCGCTTCCCCCTTTACCCCGAGCTCGCAATCGATTAAACTGAGGAAAAAGGGAGACCACAGCATGGCAGACGGCGAAGAGAAGTTACCGAAGAGCATTGAAGACCACATCGAGCGATCGATCCTCGAAAAACGGCGCGTATTCCTCTCCGATGCGGTCGACTCCGACTCGGCCCGCATGCTCATTCGGAAGCTCTGGTACCTCGACCATCTCGATCCGGGGAAACCGATCCTGTTTGTGATCAACTCACCCGGCGGCTCCGTCGACGCGGGACTTGCGATCTGGGATCAGATCAAAATGCTCCGCTCGCCCGTCTGGACGCT
>CAYGOG010000175.1:0-1843 GCA_964351415.1 uncultured bacterium
ATGCGCGAGCCGGTGTCGATCAGCGCGGTGGCGATGATGGTGAGCGAGCCGCCTTGTTCGATATTGCGGGCGGCGCCGAAGAAGCGCTTTGGTTTGTGGAGGGCGTTTGCATCGACCCCGCCTGAGAGGATTTTGCCGGAATGCGGCTGCACGGTGTTGTAGGCGCGCGCTAGGCGGGTGAGGTTGTCGAGGAGGATGACGACGTCGTGGCCACATTCGACCATCCGGCGCGCTTTCTCGATCACCATGTCGGCGACTTGTACGTGCCGCTCGGCGGGCTCGTCGAAGGTGGAGGAGACGACCTCCCCTTTGACGGTGCGGCTCATGTCGGTCACCTCTTCGGGCCGCTCGTCGACGAGGAGGACGATGAGGTACACTTCGGGGTTGTTGGTCTCGATCGCGTTCGCGATGTGCTGGAGGAGGATCGTTTTGCCCGATTTGGGGGGCGCGACGATCAGGGCCCGTTGCCCTTTTCCGATGGGCGCTGCGAGGTCGAGGACGCGGGTGGAGAGGCGCTCTTTGACGGTCTCCATCACGAGGCGCTTGGAGGGGTAGAGGGGCGTGAGGTTCTCAAAGAGGAGCCGCTCGCGCGTTTCACCAAACGATTTGCCGTTGATTTTGTCGACGCGGTGGAGGGCAAAATACTTTTCTTTCTCCTTGGGGGCGCGGAGGGTGCCGGTGATGGTGTCCCCTTTGCGCATCTCAAAGCGGCGAATTTGCTGCGGCGAGACGTAGATGTCCTCGACGGAGGAGGTGTAGTTGTAGTAGGGAGAGCGGAGGAAGCCAAAGCCGTCGGGGAGGATTTCGAGGGTCCCTTCGCCGAAGATGAGCTCGTTGGGCTGTTGGTAGAGGGTGCGGACGATCTCGTAGACGACTTGCGCTTTGGGGAGCGAGCCGGTGTGGGTGAGGCCGACGTTGCGCGCATAGGCCTGGAGCGCGTCGATGCTCATCCGTTGCAGCTCGGCGATCTTGGTGACCCGCTCGTTGCCGGTGATCTCCGGAGGCGCTGTGTCTACGTCGCCGCCCGAGTCTTGAGCTTGGGGATGATGGCGGTGACCGCCGTCCTGATGTCTTCGATTGTGCCGGTGTTCTCGACGGTGATAGTGGCGCTGGCCGCCTTCAGGGCGGGATTGAGCTGACGATTCATGCGGCGGTTGTAGTCCCATGCGGAATGACCTTTTTGGATGTAGCGTTTGCGGGCGAGATCGTCGGGCGCAACCACAGCGATGGTTGCGTCAAAACGGTCTTGTGCGCCGATTTCATAAAGAAGCGGAATTTCGACGAGAAAGAGTTCATGCTTCCCTTCGCGTTGGACTGCCGTGTAGAGCTCGTCGATGCGCTGAAGGACTGCAGGGTGAAGGAGAGATTCGAGCTGCGCAAGGGCAACAGGATTGTCAAAAACTTTCTCAGCAAGTTGTGTTCGATTGAGGGTTCCAAAGGCCTTGATTACGTTACGGCCTAGGTTTGTATCGGGGTTGAGGAGCTCGTGCACGATGGCATCTGCATCGACAACGTAAGCTCCAAGTTCGCGGAAAATCTGACCTACGGTCGACTTCCCTACAGCGACACCACCGGTGATCGCTATTTTTCTTAAGTTTAGCATTCGGCCCAATTCTTGCCAACGGCGATGTGCGCCTCCAGAGGGACTTTTAGGTGTAGGACGCCCTCCATTTTTTCCTTCGCAAGTCGTTTAAAGTAAGGGACTTCGTCGTCCGGCACTTCAAAGATAAGTTCGTCGTGAATTTGGAGGATCATGTGGCCCTGGACGCGGGCTTTGCGGAGGGCGGCGTCGATGTCGAGCATGGCCTGTTTGATGAGGTCGGCGGCGGTGCCCTGGAGGGGG
>CAYGOG010000176.1:0-1801 GCA_964351415.1 uncultured bacterium
GGCAACCGGCGATGAGGCCGAGCTGCGAGGAGCGGAAGATGTTGCGCACTTCGGCTATGCCGGTGTCGTTTTCTTGCGCGATCTTGTCGAGGAGATCCCGCATCATCTTTTTCACCTCGTCGACGACGTGGTAGATGATGTCGTTGGTGTAGATCTTGATCCCCTTGATCTTGATGAGGTCGGCGGCGTGGCTTTCGATGGTGGTGTGGAAGCCGATGAGGGCCGCTTTCGAGGCGGCTGCGAGCTCCGCGTCCGATTCGGAGATCTCGCCGACGCCGGTGTTGATCACTTCGAGGCGCACTTTTTTCGATTGGATTTTCGCGAGCGAGTTTTTCAGCGCTTCGAGAGACCCTTGCACGTCGGCGCGCAGAATGGCCGGGAGAATTTTGATTTCGCTGCCTTCGCGCTTCGCCATCATCCGATCCAAGCTGCTCATCCGAGCGGCTTGTTGGACGGAGAGCTTGTGCCCTTCGCTGCGGGCTTCGGCCAGTTCGCGGGCCTCTTTCTCGCTTTTCACGACGATGAACTCTTGGCCAGCGGTCGCCAGCTCGGAGAGACCGGTGATCTTCACGGGCGTTGAGGGGCCCGCCGTTTCGACGGTGCGGCCAAACTCATCTTGCATGGTTTTGACGCGGCCGTAGAAGTGGCCAAATACGAGCGAATCGCCTTTGCGGAGCGTGCCATTCTGGACGAGGATGGTCGCGACGGCGCCTAAGCCTTTGTGCATCTCCGACTCGAGGACGGTGCCGCGGGCGCGGTTGGTTGGATCAGCCTTAAGCTCAAGGACTTCCGCTTGTAGCGCGATCATCTCGAGCAACTCGGGGATTCCCTGGTGCGTGGTGGCAGAGGTGTGGACGACGAGCGTGGTGCCGCCCCACGATTCGGGGAGCAGGTCGCGGTCGGCCAGTTCGCGATAGACGCGGGCTTCGTCAAAGCCGGGCTTATCGCATTTGTTGAGGGCGACGACGATGGTGACGCCCGCTTCGCGCGCTTGGCGGATCGCCTCTTCGGTTTGCGCGCGGACGCCTTCATCGCCGGCGACAACCAGCACTACGATGTCGGTGACATTCGCGCCGCGGGTTCTCATCTCGGTAAAGGCTTCGTGGCCCGGAGTATCCAAAATCGCGACATCGCCGGCAGGGGTGGTGACGCGGAAGGCGCCGATGTGCTGCGTGATGGCGCCCGCTTCGTGGGCGGCGCGGTTCGACTTGCGGATCGCGTCGATGAGGCTGGTTTTGCCGTGGTCGACGTGGCCCATGAAGGCGATCACAGGGGGGCGAATTTGGAGGTTATCTTGTTTGGCTTTCTCGATTTCTTGTTTGATCGTCTGGTCGGTGATCCGGATCCGCTGTTCTTCGGAGGTATCGATGGCAATTTCGCACTCAAAGTCGAGGCCGAGCATTTGGATCACAGTCTCGTCGTCGAGAGGGTCGTTCAATGTCTTGATGATCCCTTTCATGAAGAGCTTCGCGATCAGTTGGCTCGCCTTGAGCTTCATCTCGGCGGCGAGGTCTTTCACGGCAATGGGGATACGCACCGAGAGCGATTTGGGGCGGACGACCGGCTCTTCGCCGCGGCGGTATGCGGGCTTAAAGGCCCGTTTTTTGCGCCACGCTTCGTCGTCGATGTTGCGTAGGCCCTGTCTGTCGCGGACGTCAAATCCGCGCGATTCCTTGGGCTTGCCCGGTGTAGGGCGCAGCTCTTTCGGCTTGATGTCTTTGCGGGGGGCCGATGTGTCGGGGAGAGGCGGCCTGGCAACGGGCGGACGGGCGGGCGGAGGGCTGCCTGCAGGGCGCTGGGG
>CAYGOG010000177.1:0-1787 GCA_964351415.1 uncultured bacterium
GAACCCCGAGGTTTTGGCGCCGCCCAAAAGGCTACTTTTCAATCAATAGAGGTATATACCAGAATGTGTATGGCGTGGCCCTGTTTTCTCAATGGACGCTTTCTCAACGCGGAGCAAATCGCGCTCTCCGTTTACGATCTTGGGCTTTTGCGCGGATATGGCGTATTCGACTTAACGCGCACATACAATCGGCAGCCGTTTCATTTGCGCGAACATCTTATCCGCTTGCAGCGGTCGGCCGCAAGTGTCGGGCTTTCCATTCCGCACACACGCGAAGAACTCGAAGCGATGTGCACGCTCCTCATTGCGCAAGCGCCGCCCGGCGAGGTGACGCTCCGCTTGGTGCTTACAGGGGGCATCAGTCCCGACGGACTTACGCAAACGGGTGTCCCCACGTTTGCCATTCTCACCGCACCCGTCGCACAGCACCCCTCTGCCCTAGCTGCAATCACCGCGCCGGCGACACGCACACTCCCCGGCGTCAAATCGCTCTGCTACCTCGGCGCGATGCCGCATCTCGCGCGCGCCAAACAATGCGGCGCACATGAGGTGCTCTACGTCACGCCCGACAATCTCGTCCTCGAAGGCGCGACTACCAACATCTTCATCGTGCAAAACGGCACCCTGATCACGCCGCGCGACGAGATCCTCCGCGGGATCACCCGAGCGGTCGTTCTCCGCATCTGCCCCTACCCAATCGAAGAGCGCTCCATCACTCTGACCGGTCTTCTCAATGCAGAGGAAGCCTTTCTCACCAGCTCCACGCGCGAAATTCTCCCGCTTACACATCTCGATGAACAGCCGCTGAAAACGGGCCCCCTCACCCACGACCTCATGCGGCGCTTTCGCGCATATGTCGCATCCGGCAACTGGGCCCCGCTAGAAGCAGGCGTGCATGCTTAAGCGCCTTTTCCTCTCTCTGCTCCCCGTCTTGCCCGCATGCGCCCTCTTTGTCGGCAATCCGGCCGATCCGAGCCTCTATTCAAAGGGCTATTGTTTGGGGCGCACCCTCTTCTCGCTGCGCTTGGGGGCCTATGGCGACACCATGCTGCGGCAAAAATTCAAGGACGAGTTTCAGATCCCCGGCACCGGCAACAACCCCTCCTATCTCACCCTCCTCTCCAGCGGCGGCATGATCGTCCTCGACTATAACCGGCGCATCGACCTCTACGCCCTCCTCGGCTCGTCCCGCTCACAAGTCGATCATGAAATTTACTCGCGCCGCACCTTGTCGTGGGGCGTCGGGGCGAAGTGGGCCATCCTCGTGCGGCGACATTTTCGGATGGGGCTCAACGGCCAATACTTTCAGACCATCCAGCGCCCCGCTTATTTCCTCGGCGACGGCGCGCCCTATAACGTCGCAGCGCCTTACAACCTCCGCATTTCCGACGTCCAAGCAGCCCTGGGCTGTACCTATAAAATCGGGCCCCTCGCCCCTTACGTCAACGCAACCTACTTTTACACCAAGATCGAGCCTACACCGCTCATCGCAGTCGTGCAATACCCGTTTGACCCTTCAATCACCCTCGATGCGACGTCTAAATCGGTTGTCAGCAATCGGCATTGGGGCATGGCGCTCGGCGCGACCGTCCTGACCGACCACTGTGCGAGCGTCAACATCGAAGCGCGCATGCTGAACCAAAATGGCGTCTCCCTGTCAGGCGAGCTCCGGTTTTAGGTGCCGAATGCACTGATACCAAAAACCTATCCACCTAAGCTACAGCTAGATACAACAATGCAAAAACCATTTGTCATAATATTAAAGAAATAGCTATAATATATATAAG
>CAYGOG010000178.1:0-1764 GCA_964351415.1 uncultured bacterium
CTTCTCATCCTCCGTCCCACGCCCACCCACACCCTCATCTTTGAGGAGATCACCGCGCCGCTCACCGCCCGCCCCGATTCCTGGCGCACTTGGATCGAGCAAAAGGCGCCCGGTCACACCTCTTGGTCCATGGTGGAGATCGACCCCGCCACACACGAGATCCTCGAGTGCTACTCCTTCTCCCGCAATGCCTGGATCGACGTCTCAGCCCAAGAGAGTCTCATCGCCACCCTCCTCTCGCTTCCCCTGACGCCCGTCCCCCACGACCAGCTCCGCCGCATCGGCCCCACACCGCAACCCGGCGAACCCGACCATCGGCAACTTTGGTCCCCCACTTCCTCCCCCTGCACCGCCTTTGAGACGACCTGGCCCTCCGACGGCTCCGAGCTCTCCAACCGACGTGTCCTCCTCTACTTTGACAAAACAAACCCCTTTCCCACCTGGATCGAGGTGATTACGCCCCACATCGTCGCCCCCATCCGCGCCCTCGATGCCGGCCACCACCTCGCCTCGCCGCGCCGAACCCTCCCCCGCCGCACGCCCGAGATCGTCTATATCCGCACCCTAAACCGCACCCTCCAAATCACGCTCCGCGCGCCCCGCTACTATCGCGCATACGAGCTCTTCGCGCTCGACATCACAAACCCGCAACACAAAACCGTCATTCCCGTCTCACACACCCTCACCGCTCCTACAGTTCTAGAAGTTGCACCGGAAGAGCTCGCCGCATCGCTCGAAGCCGATCACCTCTATAACTGGCTCATCCTGCCCGTCGGCTACAGCGATGCCTACGTCCAATCGGACACCCCCTATCGCCCCGAGTTGTAGCAGGCCCCCATACCATAATTCTCCCCCACGCGTTACAATGGTTCAAAAATGCGTTTTATTGTCCATTTCCGCATCCGCAGGCGAGCGCGCCGCCTCCTCCACAACCTCGTGATCCGCTACCACCGGCTCCCCTCGCGCCACCCCCATTTTGAGAAACTCCTCGTCGACCTCGACTCCGCCATCCGCGCCCAAGACACAACCCAAGTCGACCACCTCGCCCACCTTGCCTCCGAAGAGGCCGCCCGCCTCATGCCCGAAAAAACCTGGCTCAAAGTCGTCGAGTGGTTTGTCGGCCTCGGCGTCGCCTTCTTCCTCGCCCTCCTCATTCGCCAAATGTGGTTTGAGCTCTACACCATTCCCTCCGGCTCCATGCGCCCCACGTTGAAAGAGGGGGATTTCCTCGTCGTTTCCAAAGCCTCTTTCAGCCTCAACGTCCCGTTCACGCCCAAGCACGCCCTCTTCGATCCCGAACTCGTCAAGCGGGGTGAAATCATCGTCTTCACCGGCGAAAATCTCCCCATCTCCGACTCCAATACCACCTACTTCTGGCTCTTTCCCGGCATCAAACAGTACGTCAAGCGGCTCATCGGAAAACCGGGCGACACCCTCTACTTTTACGGCGGACAAATCTACGGCCTCAACGCCGCGGGACAACCTCTCAACGAGCTCCGCGATCCGTCCTACATGAGCCACCTCGAGTACATCCCCGTGATCCGCTTTGAAGACCGCGTCGACACCTCCGCGCTCCCCAAACAAGGACTCTTCCCCTCCGCGACTCTCTACCAGATGAACCAACCGATTGCGCGGCTCAACACCAGCAATACCGGCCAAGTCACCGGTAAACTCCTCGGCCCCTACGCAAACTTCCCTGACTACGGTGCCATCTGGGGCATCGACAATTACGCCCAGGCCCGCCTCCTCACACCTCTTGACGCG
>CAYGOG010000179.1:0-1726 GCA_964351415.1 uncultured bacterium
CCCATGTCGTACTGGAGGTCGTTGAAGCGTGTCCAGTAGTGCAGCACCGCCGGGAGAATCCCCGACGCGCCATTGGTCGGCGCCGTCACCACGCGCCCGCCCGCTGCGTTTTCCTCATTCACCGCAAGCGCATACAAACTCACCCACTCGAGTACCAGCGTCGGATCGTCGGCCACCTTGGCCTTTCCCCCCATCAAAGCCCGATAGAGCGCCGCCGCGCGCCGCTGCACGCCCAAACCGCCCGGCAACTCCCCCTCCATCCTCAGCCCCCTCTCGACACACGCCTGCATCGCCTCCCAAATGCGCAAAATCCCCTCGCGCACCGTGTCGGCTGGCCGTCTCGCAATCTCATTGGCCCACACCACCTCGGGGATACTCTTTCCCGACGCCCGACAATGCCCCAACAGCTCCTCACACGTCCGAAACGGAAACGGCACCGCCGCCAATGTCGCCGTCGCCCGCGTCGTCTCTTTATGGCTCACCACAAATCCGCCGCCCACCGAGTAGTACACACTCGCGTGCAACACCCGCCCATCCATCCGAAACGCCTTAAAGCGCATCCCATTCGAGTGAAACGGCAACCGCTGCCCCCGGTGAAACAGCACATCGATCTGGGGGTTAAAGCCAATGACATGGCGGCCAAACAGCTGCAATCGATGGCCCTTCTCAATTCCCTTCACCCGCTCCGCGACCGCATCGGGATCCACCCCCTCGGGCGTCTCGCCCTCCAGACCTAGCATCACCGCCACATCGGTCGCATGGCCCTTGCCCGTCATGGCCAACGATCCGTACAGCTCCACCTGCAGCTTGTCGACGTCTTCCAGAAACTCCCGCTCCCGCAGCTCCAACAAAAACCGCCTGGCGGCGCGCATCGGACCCACAGTATGGGAGCTAGACGGGCCCATGCCGATCGAGAAAATCTCAAGACAGGAGTAGAACACCACGTGCACCACGCTTGTTAAAAACAGTATGTTGCAACGGGAAGCTCACCTCAAGCGTTATTTTTTTACAGGATGGGCAGGATACCCTCCTCACTGCCGTTCGGAGGGCAGGATACGGCGGCCTGTTGGCCGCCTACAAGATAGATGCCTTCTAGAAAGCATCTATCCTCCAGGCGGCCAACAGGCCGCCGTATCCTGCCCCATGAGCGGCAGCGAATGGGGATATCCTGCCTATCCTGTGTTTTTCTCTCTTTTTTGCCCTTAAATCAAAGGGTTCTATACCATGTCCTCTTATGCGTATTGCGTGTGTGGTCCCCGCCCGCCTCAACAGCTCCCGATTCCCCCGCAAGCTCCTCGCACTCGCGCGCGGCAAGTCGGTCCTCACCCGCACCCTCCTCCAAGCGCAAGCCGCTTTCGACGAGGTCTATTTAGCCACCGATAGCCCCGAAATCGCCGCCCACGTCGCCCCTCTCGGCGTAACGGCAATCGAAACCTCCCCCAATTGTCCCAACGGCACCGAGCGGATCGCTGAAGGCGTCGCCAAGACCCCTTCGCTACAATCGTGCGACATCGTCGTCAATCTGCAGGGCGATCACCCCCTCACCCAGCCCGGGACGCTCCGAGCCATCGTCCAGCGCCTCATCGACCACCCCGAAGCGGTCGTCTCAACCGCCGTCACCCTCTTCCCCGCCCCCGACTCGCGCCAAGTGGTGAAGTGCACCTTTGACCGACACGGCAACGCCCTCTACTTTAGCCGTCAGCCCATCTCCGACTACGCCCACATC
>CAYGOG010000180.1:0-745 GCA_964351415.1 uncultured bacterium
GATCTTCTTTTAGGCTTTTCCAACAGCCTCCACGCAAGACGCGATAGACGCCCTGAGGTGGGCCCATCGGATTGGTGGGTTCGAGCGCCGAGGCGTCGTAGTAATTGTAGGCGTACCAATCTTGGCACCAGTCGTAGACGTTGCCGGCCATGTCATAGAGACCGAAGGCATTGGGCGGATAGCTCATAACGGGAGTGGTGTCAGAGCTGAAGAAGTTCGCTTGGGTCCGGTCCATTTCATTGCCGGTCGGATAAGTGAAGTTTTCTAGGCCGCCAGTCGCTGCTGCTTCCCATTCGGCTTCATAGGGAAGCCGTTTGCCGATCCAGCTGGCGTAGGCAGTGGCTCCGTACCAAGTGACGCCGACGACGGGGTGTTTTGCGTAGCCCGATTCGATGACGAGCTTGCCAGCAGAGCGTTTGATCCGAGCATCGCGGAGGCGGATGATGTCGTTGTTGTTTCGATCTTTCTCTCCTCCCATAGCTTGGAGAAAGCGGACAAATTGCTCGTTCGTGACAGGGTGGATGTCGAGGGCAAAGCTGGGGAGATTGACGCTATGGCGAGGCATCTCGTCGCGAGCCCCTTCGTTGCTTCCTCGAACGTAGGAGCCGCCAGGGACGACGATCATCTCGGTGAGGATCGGCTCCACTTCCCGGATCTCGACTTTTTTCGGCTCGTAGTGGGAGACCATCGTATCGCGCTGGAAGATGGCGCCGGGGTCGGCCTCGTATTCAGGACGGACGATTTC
>CAYGOG010000180.1:755-1716 GCA_964351415.1 uncultured bacterium
CTGGTTTTAAGATCGGCTTGAGGGCTTCTTGCGCGTGGGCAGCAGTGGCTGCAGCGACGGCCTCCCCTTTTCCAGTAAACTCAAAGGCCATCTGGAGCAGGCTGTCGATTTTGGGCTCCACTTCAGAAAGCGATTGCATCTCTTTCGGGACGGTGCGAGGGGCTCGGAGGTATTCGTCGAGGGCCGAAACGAGTTTTTGAGGGCGCACGCTGGGGTTGTTCTGCAGGCAGCGGTTGATGAAGAGGTCCCAGTTGCACTGGTGATTGCCGAGGGCGCGCGAGGGGAGATCAAAGCATCCTTCGGGAAGGCGTCCCATGAGCAGATAATAGGTCAAAATGCCAAAGGCAAAGGCATCGCACTTGGGTGTGGTCGTGTCGGGCTGAAGCGATTTTTGCTCGGGAGCTAAAAAGGCAAAGCTTTTTAAGAAGCTGCGGCTCACCTCTTGCGCTCGCTCCGAATTCATCTGCTTGTTGGGCATGAGGGCGCGGGCGACCTGTTCGCAGAGGCGGAGGAAGGCGACCCCTTCGCCGATCAGCTTCCCGATGCCGAAGTCGGCGAGGAGGAATCTGACACCGGCTCCGTCTGGAGCGACGAGAATATTGGAGAGTTTGATGCCGCCGTGGATGACCCCTGCTTCGTGGGCGTAATCGATGGCGGAGGCAAGCGACTGGAGAAAGAGGAGCTGCTCCCCTTCCGAAAGGGAGCGCCCTTTGAGAGAGAGGAAGCGGTCGAGGTTCATCGTCTCGCCGAGCGAGTCGACCACCGGATCCATCACGAGGTAGGCTCTTCCCTGATGGATCGAGATGTTGTGGATCTTGGCGATGTTGGGGTGATCGAGCGAGGCGATCTCGGCCACTTCCATCTCAAAACGGCGGAGGAATTGGGGATCGGAAGAGATCTCTTCGGGGAGTACTTTGAGAACAAAAGGGCGCTTGATGAAGCGGTGTTCCGCCAAAAAGAC
>CAYGOG010000181.1:0-1690 GCA_964351415.1 uncultured bacterium
CCAAGAAGCTTTGACGATGCCGGGGATCAGGCCTTGGTTTGCCATCTCGCGGAAGCAGAGACGGGAGAGCTTGAACTTCCGGAGGAACCCGCGCGCGCGGCCGGTAAACTGGCAGCGGTTGCGAAGGCGAGTGGGGGAACCGTTTTTGCGCATCCCGTTGAGCTTGTCAACGGCGATCGTCCGGTCCTCATCTGAAATGCTCTGGTCGAGAATCATTTCTTTAAGGGCTTTTCGCTTTGCGAAGTCTTGGCTCACCATTTTCTGGCGGCGCTTCTGCTTGGAAATACTCGATTTTGTTGCCATGCTACTACTTTTTGCGGGCAGGCCCTTTTTGGCGCTGCTTCCGGTTTGGATCTTGTTTATTGATAACGTAGATGCGACCTTTCCGGCGGACGATGATGTCCCCCTTCGATGGGTCGGCCTTCACTGATGCTGAGACTTTCATGTTCTGTATCTCTCGTATGAAAGGCTCCCTTTATACCCAAAAGGGCCCTTATCGTTCAAGTCTTGAATGCATTAGGCCCCTTCTGCTATGCTCCAAAGCCAATTTCTTTTTAGGATGAAACATGAAACGGACCTACCAGCCCAGCAAGCTCCGCCGCAAACGCAAGTTCGGCTTCCGCGCCCGCATGCAAACCGCCGGGGGGCGCAAAGTGATCGCCCGCCGCCGTCGAGCCGGCCGCGCACGCCTAGCCGCTTAACGTTTGGCAAGCAGGATCGCCTCACGCGGCGCCCCGACTTTGAGCGGGTCAAACGCCGCGGCAGGCGCCTCGTCGGCCGCTATATCTGCATTGATCTCCTTCAAGCTAAAGCTCTTAAGTTGGGCGTCACCGTAAGCACGAAGTATGGCAATGCAGTGGAGCGCAACCGCTTTAAACGGCTCGTCCGCGAGTCGTTCCGCACTCTGGTCCCCCAACTGCCCCCGGGCCTCGAGCTCCACGTCCTTCCCCGTCAGCTCGCCAAAGGCGCCCCAGTTGATGCAATCCGCAATGAAATGTTTTACTTGATTCATGGATCTCAATCCGAAGCAGCAAGAGGCCGTCCGCACAACTGAGGGGCGCGTCCTCGTGTTGGCCGGCGCCGGCAGCGGGAAAACCCGCGTCATTGTCCAGCGGATCGCCCACCTGATTGTCCACAAAAAAGTGCCCCCCACCGCCATCCTAGGGCTCACCTTCACCAACAAAGCCGCCGAAGAGATGCGCCACCGGGTGGCCGCCCTCATCGGCCCCGTCGCCAAACAGGTGACCCTCTCCACCTTCCACTCGTTTTGCATGCAGGTGCTCCGCCGCGAGATTCAGCACCTGGGCTACACCCGCGATTTTTCCCTCTACGACGAAGGGGACCTGCGCCGCATGGTGCAGCAGCTCGCCCGCGAGATGCTCGGCCACGAGGGGGAACTCCCCTCTCTTGCCCCCACCCGCGAGGCAATCGCAAAAGCCGCCAACCAAGTCGACCCCGAAGAGATGACGTGGCACGACCAATTTTCCAAAGAGATGCATGGCCGCCTCAACACGCTCCTCAAATCGCACAACGCCGTCTCGTTCGACACGCTGATCAGCCTCACAATCGAACTCTTCGAAAAGCACCCCGACGTCCTCGCCCGCTACCAAGAGCGGTTCCGCTACCTGATGATCGACGAATACCAAGACACCAACCCCACCCAATTCCGCCTCGCCGAGCTCCTCTCAGC
>CAYGOG010000182.1:0-1647 GCA_964351415.1 uncultured bacterium
GTCCTCGCCACCACCGGCCTTCCCTCCGCCGACATCGCCCGCGCCGCCGCGGAAATCCCGCTCTTCTACGACAACTACAGCCTCGGCGTCGCGCTCCTGCGCCGCCTCGCCGCCGAAGCAGCCCGCCTTTTTCCCGCCGAGATCGACCTCATCGAATCGCATCACCAACACAAGAAAGACGCGCCGAGCGGGACCGCGCTCCTCCTCGCCGAGGCCATCGCGCAACACCAACCGCGCCCCGCCATCCACTCAATCCGCTCAGGGGAGACAATCGGCGAGCATAGCCTCCGCTTCAACACGCCATCTGAAGAGCTCATCCTCTCGCACCGCGCCCACAGCCGCGACGTCTATGCACACGGGATCATCCACGCCGCCCGCTTCCTCCTCTCCAAACCCCCCGGCCTCTACACCATGCAAGACCTCCTGCTCACTTAGGAGACATGTCCTTTAATTTCTTTCACTGTCTTCTTCAACCGCTTCTTCACCATCTTGATCGGCTCTTCCGGTAGAATATCCTCAGGCGGAGTGCCTCCGATTTTTGCAATTGCAGCACGAACCTCTTTGCCCACTTCTTCGTGCGTTTCAATCGCCTTGCGCGAATTTTTCACATGTTCCCGTTTCAACTTTTCGCGCGTCTGCGACATCCGAAACTGATTCGCAATCAACTCTGTCGTCCCCATCCGATCCAACAACTGTTCTTTCGGCGAAATCCCCTTCTTTTTCTTGATGGCCTCAACTCCCAACCCCCCATACAATCCCCTGTACCCCGCATCGTGAAAGACCCCAAACATCTTGTCCTGCACACCTGCGTCTCGCGCAGCCCCAGACAATGCCTTAAACTCAATTGTCGCCTGCTCTCGAAACTCCACTCTCTCCCGATCCGCGGCCATCTCATCGGACAGCTCCTGCCGCCTCGTTTGAATCGCGAAGTACTTCTGCGCCTGTGCAATCTCCGCTTTCCGAGGGTCTCCGTTCTGCGCAATCAAGTAGCACGCAAAGCGCGAAAGGTGATAATCCTCAACATCATGCATTGCCCCCTTACCCGCTTCGATCACCTTGCCGGCGCCGGCAAAGTGATGCCCCGGGTCATTGCCCGATTGCTTACACGAGGCCATCGCTTTTTCGATGGCGTTCTCAAACCTTCTCCATTGAGAATACCCAAGCAAAACCTGGAGATCTCGAGCACTCCAATACTCCACTCCATGTTCGTTCACCTTCTTACACTCTTCGAAAGACACACGCTTCACCAATTCAGCCATAAAAACCTCGGGCAACTACGATACGAGAGTCAAAAAATATTTATCAACAAAAGCGAACGGTTTGCGCACGCCCGCAAACCGTTCCAATCTTCCCCCTTGCCGCAATGCCCCTTTGCGAGCGACAATAACCGCTTATGAGTCCATTCCCATATGCGAGAGACATGCTTGCTGAGCCTTTTGCCAATGTAAAGCGGCTTTACACAAGCAGGCGTTTGGGGAGCGTCGGGGGGCGAAGCCACCCGACCGGAGGCCCCCGGCAGGGGGCCTTGAGCTCTGCGCAGCAAAGAGGGACGCGAAGCGGCCCTCTGCGGAGCAGCCCACGGGTTTTTCTGACAAAGCAAAATCGATCCGACCAAGGGGGGAGCTGTGTTCCACACAGCCCCTCCGC
>CAYGOG010000183.1:0-1598 GCA_964351415.1 uncultured bacterium
GTCAAACACATCGCCGCCGACGGCTTGTCGCGCCCCTCGGCGCTCTCCCTCTTCAACGTCGCCGATTCAGTCAAGCGAATCCACATCGACGCCGTCGCGTGGCGCGAATGGGGGCAATCGGTCGCAACGCAACCGACCCTGCAGCCGCTCTACGACACCTGGAGCGCCACCCATACCGGCACAACTGCCGATTTCCTCACGCAAGGCCTCGGCCTCACCCCCGATGGCGCAGCGGAGGCGCTCTCCTTTGCCCAACTGAAATACGGCCTCGGCCATTGGAGCGATCTCCACCTCTTCCTCGGCGACAAGCTCGGCTCGCTCGGCGAAACCTCCATCCTCGCATGCCTCCTCGGCGCCGCGCTCCTCCTCTGGATCGGAATTGCCTCGTGGCGCACCATGGTCGCCGTTGCCTTCGGCGCTGCCGCCACTTCACTCCTCTTCCAATTTTGCGCCCACACCTTTGGCCCCGACGGCGGCGCATGGAATCCGGCGAACTTCGACTTCCCGTTCTACAAACACTTCCTCATCGGCGGCCTCACCTTCGGTCTCGTCTTTATGGCGACCGATCCGGTCTCCGGTCCCACGATGAACAGCGCCAAATGGGCCTACGGCTTCCTCATCGGCGCGCTCACGATTGTGATCCGCAATGCCAACCCCGCCTATCCAGAAGGGGTGATGCTCGCCATCCTCTTTGCAAATGTCTTCGCCCCCCTCTTGGACCGGTGGGCCATCCAGTGGTACCGACGTGCATCCTGAAACCCGCCGCACCCTCACCTTCACATTTCTCTTGTGCCTCATCTGCGCCACCATCCTCTCCCTCCTCGCAAGCCTTCTGCGCGAGCCGCAGGAAAAAGCGCGCACCCTCGACCGCAATCGGCAGCTCCTCCTCGCAACCCAACTCCTGCCCCACAACAGCCCCCTCTCCGGCGATCAAATCCTCGCCCTCTACGCAGCTAAAATTCGCCCCATGCTCACCAATGACGCCGGCGATGCGCTCACCTTTGAGGAAGCCCACCTCAACTACTCCACCTACCTCGACGCCCACCAAAAGAGCGGCTACGCCTCCCTCCCCTACAAACTCTACTACCAAATCCTCCCTGCCGATGGCGTCGTCATTCCGATCAACGGCTTTGGCCTATGGGACGCACTCTACGGCTACCTCGCGCTCCAACAAGATGGCAAAACGGTCCTCGGCACCACCTGGTACCAGCAGGCGGAAACAGCCGGCCTCGGCGCCAACATCACCCTCCCCGAGTGGCAAGCGCAATTCCCCGGCAAGCAGATCGGCCCCCTCGGCCTCACCGTCGTAAAGGGCAAAGTTGCCGACCTCTACCCACCCAACTCCCCCAAAGCGCGCACCTCAATCGACGGCATCTCGGGCGCCACCCTCACCTGCAAAGGGGTCACCGACGCCTACCGCGAGTGCCTCGCCCCCTACCACAATCTCCTCCGAAGGATCGCCGATGGCCAAACCGCCCCTTAGCTCGACTCTGTGCATTTTTCTGCTTGATTTTCACAATCTGTTTGCCCACAGTCGTTTGCAAGTCGCGAAGGTGGCTTTTTAAGCCTACCTTCGCGACTTGCAAACGACTGTGGAT
>CAYGOG010000184.1:0-1516 GCA_964351415.1 uncultured bacterium
CTTTGCAGGGGCAGCAGGGGGTGCAACCCCCGACTGCCTATAGGGAACCCTTTTTCTTGTTAATACATCCTCAAATAGCGGAATAACTCCATGCACAATGTCCCCATCGCCTCACTCCTCCTCGGCCCCGATGCACCGCTCGTTTGGATCACCGGTCCCTGTGTGATCGAGTCGGAGGATCACACCCTCCGCTGCGCAGAAGCCCTCCTCTCTCTCTTCGCCGAATTCAACCTCCCGTTCATCTTCAAAGCGAGCTACGACAAAGCCAACCGCTCATCGAAAGACTCATTCCGCGGCCCCGGCCTCGAGAAAGGCCTCGCCATTCTCCAGCGCGTGCGCAACGAGTTTGGCCTCCCCATCCTCACCGACGTCCACACCCCCGATGAGGCGCGCATCGCCGGTCAAATCTGCGACGTCATCCAAATCCCCGCCTTCCTCTGCCGCCAAACCGACCTGCTTCTCGCCGCCGCTGAGACGCCCGCGGTCATCAACGTGAAGAAAGGACAATTCCTCTCGCCTTGGGACATGCGCAATGCAGTCGACAAACTCACCTCCGCCGGCAAACACAACCTGTTCCTCACTGAGCGGGGCACCACCTTTGGCTACCAAAATCTCGTCACCGATTTCCGCTCGCTCCCGATCCTCTCCTCCTTCGGTTATCCCATCTGCTTCGACGCAACCCACTCGGCGCAACTACCCGGCGCCATGGGCACCGCGACCGGCGGCCTGCGCGAATACATCCCCCACCTCACCCGCGCAGCTGTTGCCGTCGGCGTGCAAGCGCTCTACCTCGAATCGCACCCCGACCCCGCAAACGCCAAGAGCGACGCCACCACTGTGCTCCCCTATGATATGCTCCGCGCCATTATCCGAGACTGCTTGAGGATCGCCGATGCGCTTCACCCTGTACGCCACTAGCCTGCTCCTCGCGATCGCGCTCGGCGCCATCGCCCTCATCGCATGGCCCCGCGCAAACGACTCTCCCGCTTATCGCGCCCTGCGCGCCGCCACCAAACAGCAAAAGCAACAGGGCGAATTTGAGTCGCGCCCCGCGATCCAAGAGCGACTCCAAGTGCAAAAAGACCTCTGGCTCCCGCGCCAAGGACAACGGATCCACTACTGCCTCAAAAGCGAAGGCTCCCACCTCACCCTCGTAGACCATGCGGGGCACATCGAAGCGCTTGAAAAACTCTCCAACCTCACACTCGACGCCCTCGACGGCGACACGCTCCGCCGCCTCACCGCCGTGCGCGGCAGCTATTCGTATCCCTCGCACCTCATCGAAGCCGAATCCACCTCGCTCGCCCTCTATCAAGTCGGCCAAGAGACCCCCTTTCTCACTGGCCACGCCGCGCTCCTCCACCTCGACCCCGCCACCTCCACCCTCACCGCCGGCATCAACATTGTCTGGCCGATCCTTGAACGCGTTGTTTACACGTTTGACTTGCGCGAGCAGGTCATCGACGTTCCGGCGCAGGAAGCGGGATCGACTTTAGAAGGCCTTTGTGCGATGGGG